>NZ_JAJCXD010000048.1:0-26369 GCF_021056305.1 Actinokineospora sp. PR83 | reverse complement strand
CCCACCCCCCGCCACAACCGATCCACCCGGCCGACCCACCGCAGTACTCGCACCACCCGACCCGACCACCAGCCCGGCTGACCCACCCGGCTCACCCGCCGCCGCCGAACCACCCGGCCCCGCCGCCACAGTGGCCGACCCGCTCCACCCGCCCGCTGCCGCAGGCGAGCCCCCCGGCCCACCCACCGCAGCAGCCGCAACACCCGGCCCGGACGCCAGCCCGGCTGACCCACCCGACCCGGTGGCCGGCCCGGCTAACCCGCTCGACCCGGTGGCCGGCCCGGCCAACCCGCTCGACCCGGCCTCTGAACCTGCCGACCCAGCAGGGCCACCCACTGCTGCCTGCGAGCCACCCGACCCGGCCGTCCCGGTGACCGAGCCACCTGGCCCGGTCTCCACAGTGGCCGCTCCGCTCCGCCCGCCTGCCGCGGTGGCCGAACCACCCGGCCCACCCACCGCCGGGTCCGATCCGCCCGGCTCGGCCGCCGGAGTGGCCGGAACGCTCGGTTCGGTCGTCGCAGTGGCCGGTGCACTCGGACCGCCCGCTGCCGCAGGCAGGTCGCTCGGGCCTGCTGCCGGGGCGGTCGCATCCGGATCAGCAGCGGTGGCGCCTGCTCCCCCGGGGTCCGGCGTGCCCGCGCCGGGGTCGCCTGGGCCGGGAGCGGGGGCGGTTCCCGGGGCAGCCGGGTCCGGGTCGGGTTCGGCGATGTCGGCGGCGGCGACGGCGATGCCGCGGTGCAGGCACCGGGGGGCGAGCAGGCAGGTGCAGGTGAGGTCGGCGGCGGTGGTGAGGATGCCGGAGCGCAGGGCCCAGACCAGGGTGGTGTCGGGGTCCAGTTCGGCTCGGGCCGACCCGGGGGTGTGGGTGATCGTCCACTCGGCTGCGCGGGGGAGGCAGGCGTCGACCCGTTTGCGGAGGCGGGGCGGGAGTTCGTCGAGGACGTCGGCCAGGACGGTGGGCGCTATCGGGGGCGGGGTCATGCGCGCACCTTCTCCCCGACCCAGTGGGCCAGTTCCTGGGGGCTGAGGGCGGCGACCGGCATCCCGGCGGCCACCAGGCGGCCCGCCACCGCGGTGGAGTAGCGGGCGGTGCCGGTGTCGTCGAGGCTGGCGCAGCCGAGGACGGTGACGCCCGCGGTGACCAGTTCGCGGACCTGGGTGATCAGGGAGCCGAGGGGGCCGCCCTCCTCGAAGTCGCTGATCAGGACGACCATGGTGCGTTCGGGGACGGTGACCAGGGAGCGGGCGTGGCGCAGGGCCCCCGCGATGTGGGTGCCGCCGCCCACGCGGACCTCCAGCAGCAGCGACAGCGGGTCGGTGACGCGGTCGGTGAGGTCGACGACCTCGGTGGAGAACGCCAGGAAGTGCGTGGAGAGGGCGGGGACCCCGGCAAAAACCGAGGCGGTCAGCGCGGCCCAGACCGTGGAGGACTCCATGGAGCCCGACACGTCGACCACCAGGACCAGCCGCCAGTCGGAGGAGCGGCGACCCCTGGTGCGGAACACCGGGCGTTCGGGGACGACCCGCACCCGGCCGTCGGTGCCGCGGCGGGCGGTGGCCAGGTTGGCGCGGAGGGTGCGCGGCAGGTCCAAGCGACCTCCGGGGCGGCGGGTGGGTACGGGCAGTTGGATGCCGGTGAGCGCGGGGCGGATGCGGTTGGCCAGTTGCGCGGTCAGTTCCCGCACCAGTCGGGCGACCAGGGGGCGCAGGCGGGCCAGCGCGGATTCCGAGAGGCCGCCCGCCAACGACAGCACCGACCGCAGCAGCTCGACCGAGGGGCGCACCGACGCGGGGTCGATCTCCAGTGCCGCCTCCAGCCTGCCGCCCTCCGCCGAGGCGGCCAGGACCTCTTCGCGGATGTGGTCGCCGAACAGTTCCCGCAGTTCGTCGGACCAGTCGCGGACGTCCGGGAACGGGGTGGTCCGGTCTGCCCCGAGGTCTCCGCGGGCGGCGCCTTCGCCGCGGTCGTGCCCGTACAGCTCGTCGAGCGCGGCGGCGTACCGGGCCGCGCCTGCCGGTCGTTGGCCGCGTGCGCCGAGCAGGAGTCGCCACCGCAGCCCGGCGGGCAACTCCCCCGCCGCCGCGCCGCCGGACGTGAATTCGTCGCGCGCCGGGAGGTCGGCGTCGGGGTGGCCACTCGTGGCGGGGTCCTGGATGGCGGTTCCGGTGGAACTATCCACTATGGACAGCGAATCGGCGAGGCCGTGTTCGACGAGGGCCTGCCTGCCCGCCTGTTCGGCTTCCAACCACACCGCGAGCAGTTCCGGGTCCGGTGCGGTGGCGGTGTCGACTCGCGCCCCCGTCCGCTGTTCGACCACCGCCAGCATTCGGGAGCGGGCGGCCGGGCCGATCGAGGTGAACGCGCCGCGCAGGGCGGGCAGGCGGTCGAGGAAGTCCTTGTCCGCCAGGCTTTCCACCCGTTCCAGCAGGGGGTCGAGCGCCTCCGGGGTTTCCAGGAGCGGGCCCGCGGCGGCGAGCACACCGGTCAGGGCGCGGCGCAGGGTGTCGCGGCCGGGTGGGGTGGTCGCGGTGTCGATCCAGGACGCCACGCGTTCGCCCAGGGCCCGGGGGGTGCTCAGGCCGAGCAGGACCCGGGTCGCGCCCGCCGCGCCCGCGATGAGGGGGGCGGCTTCGTCGGCGAGGTGGCGGAGGGTGGCGGTCAGGCGCAGGCCGGTGCCGTGGGTGTCGTGGCGCCTGCCGAGTTCGACCAGGGCCCGGGCGTCGAGGACGTCCTCGGACCCGGCGAGGCCGTCGAGTTGGGCGACCGCCGCGGTTTCCAGGTCGTGGGCGAGGCGGGGGTGGGCGTCGAGCACCGTGCCGGGGGTGCCGGGGAGGTGGCCTGCGCGCAGTCGGTCCAGCAGGTCGAGGCAGGACAGCAGGTCGTGCAGGGTTCCGGCGGCGGGCAGGACGGTGGCGGCGTCGGACAGCAGGTCGCCGACGAGGTCGGGCAGGCCGCAGGCGGCGGCGTCGAGCAGGTCGGCGCGGACGTCGGCCGGGGTGTGGCCGCCCTGCTCGGTGCGGGCGGCGCGGCGGGCGCGCAGCCTGCCGAGGGCGGCGAGCGGGAGCGTCGCCCCCCACAGGCCCGCGACGGGCAGGGTGGCGGCGGTGGACGGGGTCCAGGTGGCGGTCCAGCGGGTGGTGAGCGCGTCGCCGCCGCCGACGCCGGTGGTCGCGGTCTCCTCGGCATAGGTGACGCCGAGGACGGTGAGCCTGCGCAGTGCCAGTTCGCGGCGGCTGTCGAGCGGGGAGCGCAGCGGGTCGAGCCGCAGCACGGCGGGTTTGCCGCTGCCGGGGCCGGGCAGCCGCAGGTCCGCCAGCAGCGCCTCGACCGCGGGCGCCAGGCCGGAGCGGGGTGTGCTCGGGGCGAGCACTCCGGTGCGGCGGCCGACGAGCACGTCCCCGGCGGCGCGGGCCACGACCCGGCCCCGGCCCAGCGGTTCGGCGTGGGTGAGCACGGTCTGGACCGCCTCCACGACCTCGCCGCGACCGGGGGCGGGCAGCCCGCGCAACCGGGCCAGGTCAACCGCCAGCCGCAGCGCCTCCCGCGCCTCGCCGGGGCCCGCCGGGTGGCCCAGTTCCCTGACGCGGGCGCACACCCGCACGATGAACGACGCGGCGGCGGCCTCCACCGCGGCCGGGTCGCCGCCCGATTCGAACACCGCCTGCTGCCACTCCGGGTCGCGGATGCCCGCCGGGTAGCCGGACCGTTCGTCGAGCAGCGCGAACCCGTAGGGCACCAGGGAGGTGACGACCTCCGGTCCCGCTTCGGTGGCTTCCGGGGCGTCGTCTTCGGGGCCGTGCAGCAGGGCGGCGGCGTGGAAGGACCCGATGACCGCTGTGCAGCGCCTGCCGTCGGCCCGCGCCACCGCGCGGCGCATCCAGGCCTCGCGACGCAGGTCGAACGGGTCGACCCCGGCGCCCTCGGCGTCGCGGCGCATCGCCCAGCCGACCAGCAGCGCGGCCCGGCGCACGGCCTCGGGGCCCTGGCCGGGGGCGGGAGCCTCGACCAGCCGGTCCCACAGGTCGTCGCCGTCGCGGCCGGTCACCGCGCGCCGCAACGCGTCGGTCAGCGGGCTCGCCGCCCACCCCGGTGCCCGGTGGCCCGCCCCGCGCAGGCGCAGCGGCAGGTCGCACGGGCGGACCTCGACGCCGTTGCGGTGCGCCCAGCGGACCGCGGCCAGTTCGGGGGAGAAGTCGGCGAACGGGTAGAACGCCAGCCCCCCGCCGTCGCGGGCGGCGCCGGACAGGGCGACCGGTGCGGTGAGCGCCGGGTCGGCCAGGTGCGGCAGCCACTCCCCCAGTTCCTCGGGCAGCTCCACCAGCAGCACCTCGGGCGCGGCGGCGTCGAGCAGGGCGGGCATGGCGGCGGCGAGGGCGGGTGAGTGGTGGCGCACGCCGATCAGGTGCGGGGCGCGGTGCTCGGCCAGCCGGACGGCCTGCGCCCCCTCCGCCGCCAGGACGTCCTCACGAGTCGAGGACATCGCGCAGCTCCCACAGCCGCCGCCAGGTGCGCGCCCCGGTCTCCGCGCGCCGCCGCACCGCCCCGTCCCAGTAGCCCAGCAGCCGGGCGGCGTCGCCGGGGTCGTCCTTGCGGACGACGCCGAGCAGGTGCCCGGGCAGCAGCGACAGCGGGTCGCGGTCGCCGGGGAAGTACGCCTCGGCCAGGCCGAGCGAGGCCGCCACGGACACCGCCTCGGCGGTGCTCATCACCGTGGAGGGACGCTCGACCGCCCACCCCTCCTCCGACACGCCGTTGCGCAGGTCGCGGAAGGCGGTGACCAGCGCCTCCAGCACCACGTCGTCCACCGCGAACGGCGCGCTGACCCGTTGCAGCGCGGCGGTGGCCTGCCTGCGCACCAGCGCCGTCTCGGCGGCCAGGTCGCCGATGGGGCCGACCGCCTCGAAGTTGAAGCGCCGCTTGAGCGCGGCCGACATCTCCGACACGCCCCGGTCGCGCAGGTTGGCGGTGGCGATGACGGTGAAGCCGGGTGCGGCGTGCACGGTGGCGCCGTCGGTGCCCGACAGCTCGGGCACCGCGATGCGCCGGTCGGACAGGATCGACACCAGCGCGTCCTGCACCTCGGGCAGGCAGCGGGTGACCTCCTCGACCCGCACCACCGCGCCGTCGCGCATGGCGGTGAGCACCGGGGACGGGACCAGCGCCCGCGGGCTGGGTCCCTCGGCCAGCAGCAGCGCGTAGTTCCAGCCGTAGCGCAGTTGGTCCTCGGTGGTGCCCGCGGTGCCCTGCACGACCAGTTGGCTGGTGCCGGACACGGCGGCGGCCAGCAGTTCCGACAGCATCGACTTGGCGGTGCCTGGCTCGCCGACGAGCAGCAGCCCGCGTTCCCCGGCGAGGGTGACCACGGCCCGCTCGACCAGGGCCCGCTCGCCGACGAACTTCGGGCTGATCACCATCCGCGCGGGCAGGCCGTCGGCCCTGGCGCCCGCGGGCAGCGCCAGCGCGTCGCCGCCGCTGCCGGTGACGAAGGTGACGACCGCGCGCGGGGTCAGCCGCCAGCCCGGCGGTCGGGGGCCGCTGTCGTGGGCGGCGAGGAACGCCAGTTCCGCGCGGTGGGCGTCCTCGGCCGGGTCGACCTGCCTGGGGGCGTTCACCGGCGGCCTCCGGTCTTGAGTTCCTCGTAGGCGGGGGCGTCACCGTCGAGGACGCGCCGCCAGGCGCGGGCGAACAGGTCGGCGGCGGGTTCGCGGGCGACGACCACCGAGTCGGGTTTGCCGGTGATGCCGAACATCGGGGCCTTCCAGGTTTCCAGCGGCAGGTGCGGGGCGCCCAGCGGCAGCCAGCCGCCGGGCAGGAACAGCGACCGCCCGGCCCTGGCCCGCTTGGCGGTGAGCACCAGGTCGGTCTCGGCGAGCGCGGCGCGGGCCTTGCGCAGCCGGGCGGGCTTCCACCCGGTCCACCGGGCGGTGTTGGCGTCGGTGGGGTCGGGCAGGGCGAGCAGTTGCAGGTAGAGCACGGCGGCGTCGTCCGGCAGCCCGAACTCGCCCGCCACCTCGGCGACCAGGTGCGGCGCGGACACCGTCGGGTCCTGGAAGTAGGCGGCCGGGTCGGTGCCCTCGGCCGGGGTGGCGGCGCAGGCCGCGGCCAGCCCGGCGGAGGCCAGCAGGTCCGCGGCGGCCACCAGGTCCCCGCAGTGCCAGACCTCGGCGAGCGCGGCGAACAGGTCGCGGTCCTGCGGGCCGATCAGACCGGGTCGGGCCGACAGCCTGGAGTGCTCGTCGCGGTACCTGCTCACCTCCAGCCAGCCGCGGTGGGTGCCGAAGAGCTCGTCGTCGGGCCCGTCGAGGCCGAGCAGGGCCCGTAGCTGGTCGTTGCCCGCCCAGTGGGTCAGCTCGACGGTGAACCCGGGGTCGGCGACGCGCTGCCGGGCCAGGTCCAGCGCCTCGGGCAGCCGGGCCCGCAGCGGGGACCCGGCGGGCAGCCGCTGCGCGAGCCAGAGCAGGACCTGCGGCACGGCGCGCAGCGTGGACCGGTCGAACCCGCCCGGGTTGTCCACGACCGTGCCACCCCGCTCGTCCACGCGCACGCCGAGGCTGGTGGCCAGCCACGGGGTGAGCCCGGGGTTGAGCACGCCGGTCACGTACTCGCCGCTGTTGCGCAGCGGCAGCAGTTTCGTCGCGTCGACGAGCACGTCGTCGGGGACCGGGGTGCGGCGGCCGAACTTCGCCGTCCACACCTCGGCGACGGCGTCCACGTCCGGCCCGGTGGTCCACAGGTCGGCGGGGTCGGCGGGCACGGCGGCGGCCAGCAGCGCGCGGCGGAAGGAGTCGGTGAGCGGCCTGAGGGTTTCCTTGGCCGCCTTGGCCGCGCCCGCCGACAGGCCGAGCGCGCGGCGCTCCTCGGTGCTCAGGTAGTGGGCGTCCCAGCGGTCCACCCCGGGCATCCCGGCCAGCAGGACCGTCGCCTCGGCGACCCCCATGCCGGTGCGCTCGACCAGGGCGGGCACCGCCTCGGGGAACCACGGCGCCGGGCCGCGCTCGGCGAGCGCGGCCAGGAACGCGGCCACCCGGTCGGGCCCGAACGACGGGCGGATCTCCTCGGCCCGTTCGACCCGCCACCCGCGCGGCAGGTCGAACACCCCGGGGGTGCGGGTGAACTGGACGCCGTCGAACCGGTTGTCGGCGTCGCGCCGCCAGTGCTGCTCGAACACGGCGATGAACCCGTCGCCCGTGGGCACGACCCGGGTCTTGGGGTTCGGCGAGCCGTCCGGGACCGACAGGCCCACGGTGCGCCAGTGCCCGGTGCCGTCGACGAGACCGGCGGCGGCGACCGACCGCAGGAACAGCACCAGTGCCTCGCGCTGCGCGTCCGGGGTGAGCGGGGAGGCGGCGCGGTGGGCCAGGGCGGCGGCGCGGGGCAGCACGTCGAACCAGTCCGGGCAGGTCGACTCCGGCAGCGCCCGGGCCGCCGGGGTGGCTTCGGCCGCGGTCTCGCCGAGGGCGGTGAGCAGCTCGGGCAGGTTCGTCGGCACGGACCCGTGGCTGCGGTGGGAGCGGAAGGTACCGAACCAGGACAGCGCCGCGTTCAGCTCCTCCTCGGTGACCGCGGGGCCGACCGGGGCGAACGAGCTGGTGTCGACCCGGCGGGCCGCGTCGGCGACCGGGGCGTAACCGCGGTAGTCGCGCAGCAGGCCCGCCGCACGCCGCACGACGTCGAGGACACCGGAGAGCAGCGCGGGGTGGGTCAGGCCGGGCAGGGCGTCGGCGACCACACCGGCCAGCCCGCCGCGCTCGCCCGCGGTCAGCGCGGCGAACACCTCGTGCGCCGGGCGGCGGGCCTCGTCGAGGGGTTCGGCCAGTGCCGCCTCCAGCACCCGCTCGACCGCCTCGCGGCCGACCTCGCGCAGCGCCGCCGATCCGGCGGGGTCGCGCGGGGTGAGCAGGTGCCACCACTCGACGGGCGGGACGAACGGGGTGCCCGCCGCGTAGGCCGGGTGCCGGTCCGAGGCGGACACGGCACCCAGGACCGTGCTGTCGGTGGCGTGCAGGGTCAGGTGGCCCTGTCGCCTGCTGAGCACGACCTCGCCACCGCCGGGCAGGCGCAGCACCCCGGTCGGGCCCTCCCGACCCCCGACCAGGCGGGCGTGCCTGCCGTCGACGCCCTCGCCGGTCCAGGACCCGTCGGCCTCGCGGCGCACCCGCCAGCCGTGCAGGCCGCCCGCGGCCCCCAGCGGGCTCATCGAGGTGGCGGCGGTGACGGGCCGCAGGTCGCACCACTGCGGTTGCAGCGCCGCCCCGTCGAGGGCGAAGTCCTCGACGAACCTGGGCAGGCTGGCCCGACCGCGTTCGCCGGTGGCCGGATCGAGCTCGACCCAGCGCCACTCGCCGTCGGAGTAGCGGTCGGCCCACAGGGTGGTGCCGTCGCCGAACACCCGGCCGCTCCGGGGCACCTGGGTGTCACCGGGGTGCACCGCGCGACCGCCCGTGCTGCGCCCGCCGCCGGTCAGGGCGATCGACGGCGCGGGCAGGTCGCGGCCGTGGTGGCCGCTGTGCTCGCCGGGGTCGAAGACCCGGTCGGGGGCGTCGCTCCAGTAGGCGCGTTCGCCGTCGTCGGTCTGCCAGCGCACCAGCAGCGCGCCGTCGCACCACAGGGCGGTCGGGGCGAACGCCCACCGGTGCCTGCCCTCGGCCGGGATGCGGGAGAGGTGCTCGGCGAGCACCCCGTCCGGCCCGACCACGACGAACGACTCACCGCGGCGCAGCACCAGCGCGGGCCAGCCCTCGCCGCACACCACGACGCCCTCGCCCTTGGCTGCCGACGCGGTGGCGAGCCGGGCGACGGCGTCCTCCAGCGCGGGCCAGCCCAGTTCGTCGAGCAGACCGGCGCGCAGGGTCGCCCGCAGCGCGGCGGCGACGTCGGTGGCGGCGATCGACTCGGCCGCCTCCGGCACGTCGGCGAACGCCTCGGGCAGCCGCACCACGGCCACCGCCTGCAACCGCTCGGCCAGCCCGGGCAGGCCGGTGGCGGCGGTCTCGGCGGCGCGGGCGGTGAGCCAGTGCCGCAGGGCGGCGCGCAGGCCGGGCACCGCCATCACCGACAGCAGCGCCTCGCGGTTGACCGCGCCGGAGCGCGCGGCGGAGCGGGCGTGCTGGACGAAGCCCTCCCCCAGCGGCCCGGCGAAGCGCCGGTCACCCGCCAGCGCCACCAGGTCGCGGCGACCGGGGCCGTCGTCGCCGAGCCACCCGCCGACGTCCAGCCGCGGGGTGTCGCGGTCCCCCTCGGCGATGGGGATGCCGTGGGCCACCATCAGGTCCAGCACGTCCAGCTCGCCCTGGCGCCAGCCGCGCAGGACCCGGACCGGTTCGGCGTCGGCGACCAACCGGTCGGCCATGGCGGTGATCAGCTCCAGCAGCCGCTCCGACCGACCGGACCCGGGCCCGTAGCCGGTCCCGCGCACGCCCAGCACCGTCGACAGCCACGCGGCCGGGGTCGGCGCCGACCCGGCCTCGGGTTCGACCAGCGCGCGGTCGGCACCGCAGGCCGACAGCAGGTCGAGCCACAGGTCCAGGGTGGGCCGGGCGGAGGCCGCGGACGGCACGAACGCCAGCAGCCGCGAGCGCACCCCGGCGTCGGCGGTGGCCATCGCGACCAGGGTGGTGCGGTAGGACTTCCAGAACGCCGCCCCCGCGCCCTTGATCGACGGGCTGTCGAGGATCGCGCGCAGCAGCCGCTCGTCCTCGGCGGCGACGTCGCGCCCGGCGGCCTTGGCCAGCCTGCGCAGGTCCTCGGGCATCCCGGTGTAGGGCGGCAGGCCGCCGCGGGTGCGCTCGACGCAGAGGGTGAGGAACAGCTCGTGGGCGGCGCCGGGGTCGTGCTTGCGGACCAGGCCCTTGGCGTGCGCGGACAGCGCCTTGGCGGTCAGCGCGCCCGCGAAGGCGAACTCCAGGAACACCTCGCGGGTGCGCTCGGGGTCGACGGCGAGGTCGTGCACCTCCTCGGCCTCGCGGGCCTTGCCGAACATGGTGGCCGCGTAGGTCGGGTTGGCGTGCTCCAGGAAGATCCGCCCGGCCTGCTCGTAGAAGGTGGGCAGGAAGTGCGGGGCGGAGCGGCCGAGCATGTCGCCCAGCGCGGTGAAGCCGTCCTTGGCGGCGCTGGCCTTGGACTTGGCGGTGCGCGCCAGCCGCTCGACGTCCTTGACCAGGGCGAGCGCGTGGTGGGCGTTGGCCGGGTCGTTGACCAGCGCCCAGGCGGGGAACCCGAGGGCGCTGCGCCGCCCGGTGCCCACGCCCTCGGCGCGCACCGGGGCGTCGAACCCGAGGTACTCGCAGGTCAGGTCCTCGGCCCGGCCCAGCACCTCGGGCACCAGCCGGACCACGACGCGGTCGTCGAGGGCGGGGTGGGTGTAGCGGCGGGCGGTGACCGTGTCGCGGTCCTGCCCGGCGGTGGGGGTGCCGGGCAGGATGGCGCCCGCGGCCAGCAGTGCCGCGTCCACGCGCGGGCCCACCGCGTTCTGCGACGTGTTCACTGCGCCACCGCTTCCTCGACGACCCGACCGGCGTGGATCGCCGACGCCATCCGCATCCCCTCCGACCAGGCCACCGGGCCGACCTCGGCGAGCGGCACGGCGGTGCCGTCCTCCAGCGCCCAGCGCAGGCCACCGGTCCAGGTCTCGCCCTCGGGGTAGTCCGAGCCGATCCAGAACCGCGCCTCCACGGTCCGGCCGCCCTCGAACGCCGAGTACACCGCCTCGCCGCCGCGCACCGGGTAGCCCAGCGTCCGGCAGCGGCCCAGCGCGTGGTTGAGCTGCTCGAACCGGCCCCGGGAGTAGTCGTCCACCTCGGACTTGCCCGCGGGGAAGGCACCGGGCCGGGCGAAGGTCTGCCGGAACAGTTGCTGCGCCTTCTGCTCGACGCCCAGTTCGGCGCCGAACTCGCGCAGTTCGTCGAGGTCGTCGAGCAGCACCGGGTGCGGGATGGACACGGCCTCCGGTCGCACCCGCACGGTGTCACCGTCGAGGGTCACCACCCCCAGCCCGCGCTCGGGGTCGGCGTCGCGCAGGAACCCGGTCTCGTCCCCGGCGCTCACCACGAGGTCGCGCAGCACCCCCGCCCACGCCGGGTCGGCCCACACCTCGACCAGCACCGCGGTGGGCACCGGCAGCGACCGCACCATCCAGCCGTCCACTGCGGACAGGCACTCGGCCTCGTGCCGCGACAGCCACTCCGCGAGCTGGCGCAACCGCACCACCCGCAGGTCGTCCTGGATGGACGCGGGCACCGAGGAGAGCTGCTTTCCCTTGCCGTTGCGGCACTGGACCCGCCCGTTCTCCCCGAGCCGCACCTGGTAGCCGGACGCGGCGTCGAGCCAGCCCACGGTTCCTCCTGCGGTTCGATCACTGCGATGACGGGCGAGACGGTACCGAGGCGGTACGACAAAAACCGCCGATCCGGCTGTTCGCAACCTCCGCGTGACTCGGCGGCGGGCCCTCGTGGCACCCCCGGGTCCCGGGCCGGTGATACTGGTGGCCGCAGGAGTGGTCGGCGGAGGAGGTGCGGTGGCGTTCACCAGACCCGGCTTCGAATCCCTCTTCGAGGGCCCGTTCAACAACCACGTCCTGGCCGGCCGGGGCGACGACTTCACCGTGTGGTCCCTCGTCGACAGCGTCTTCCAGGGCGGCGAGGGCGTCCACGGGCACATCCCGCCGTTCCACCCCCGCCTGGTGCGCCAACTGCTCGACCACGCACCCGACCCGGAGTTCCTCGGCGTGCACCGCTGGAACCGGTCCCTGCGCGCCGACGAGATCGCCGTCGAGTTCGGCGAACGCCCGCCGTCGCGGCACACCTGGCTGCTGCGGGCCGACGAGATCGCCCGGGCGTGGGGGCGGCCCCTGCTCGGCCCCGACGGGGTGGTGGCCGAGGTCCTCGGCCCCGACGCCCCCGGGCACCTGCCGGACCCGCCCGCGCCGCGCTGACCCCCGGGGTGCCGCAGACCCGCCGGAGGAGTTCACCACCGCCCTGCTCGCTCCCCCCGCGACCTCGGACGCTTGTGACGAGGGTCACCTGACCGGGGAGAGCCGGCAGGCCGTTCCCGGGCGACCCAGTCACATGCGGAAGGGAACGACCGGGATGGACGAGCGAGCACTGCTGCGCCGCGCCGCCGCGGGCGACCGGGCCGCGTTCGAGGAGTTCTACACCCGCACCTCCCCCTGGCTGGCCGTGCGGCTGCGCAAGCGGTGCGCCGACGAACAGCTCGTCGCCGAGGTCGTGCAGGACACCTACCTCGCGGTGTGGCGGGCCGCTGGCTCCTTCGCCGACGGGGCTGCGGTCGACGACGCGCTCGGCTGGCTGTGGACCGTCGCCGCGCGCAGGCTCGTCGACGCCTTCCGCCGCGAGGGCAGGCACCGCAGCGCCACCGAGGCCGCCACGGCCACCGCGGCCGGAGCCGCACCCGCCGCCGAGGACGCCCTGCTGGAGTGGACCCTCTCCGGCGACGTGGGCGCCGCGCTCGGGGCCCTGGCACCGGAACTGCGGCAGGTGCTGCGGGCGATGGTCCTCGACGGCCTGACCGTGCGGGAGACCTCGGACCTGCTCGGCATCCCCGAGGGGACCGTCAAGACCAGGGCGCGCCGCGCCCGCCTGATGCTGCGGGAGGCCATGTCATGACCGACAACACCGGCGCGCACGCCTCGCGGGCGGCCATCGCCGCCTACGCCACCGGCGACCCCGCGCTGCCCGCCGCCGCCGAGTGGGCGGTGGAGGCGCACCTGGAGACCTGCGCCGACTGCCGCGGCCACCTGGCCGACGCCGTGCGGATCGGCGCCCCCGCCCTCGACAGCGCGCTGCGGCGGGTCTGGACCGAACTGGATGAGCGCGCACCGCGAACCCCCGCACCCGGCAGACCCGCCTGGTCGCGGTGGGCGCGCACGTGGGCGCCACCGACCCTGGCCCCGCGCCTGGCGACCGGGGTGCTGGTGACCCTGGTGGCGCTCCTGGTCGACCTGATCGCACCGGAGCACACCCTGACCCCGCTGGTCCTGCTGGTGGCACCGGTCGCACCGCTGTTCGGCGTCGCGGCGGCGTGGTCGCGGCGGCTCGACCCGCTGCACGAGCTGACCGCCTCGACCCCCCGGGCCGGGCTGGCCGTGGTGCTGCGCCGCACGGCCGTGGTGCTGGCCGCGGTGATCCCCGTGCTCGCCGTGGCGGGCGCCTTCACCGGCCTGTCCCCCGCGCTGTGGCTGCTGCCGTGCCTGGCGTTCACCACCGGAACGCTCGCACTGGGCACCGTCGTCGGCGTCGACCGCGCGGCACTGGGCCTCGGTCTGCTGTGGACCGTGCTCGTCATCGCGCCCACCGTGATGAACCTGGGCGCCCCGCACCTGCTGCACCAGTCCGGACTCCCCGGCTGGGCCGCGGCCGTGGCGGTGGCCGCCGCGGTCGTGACCGCCAGGGCCAAGTCGTTCACCGCACTGGCCGACAAGAACTGAGAAGACTTCAACCAGAGGAGACAACCATGGTTCGGGCGGTGGATCCGACCGAGTTGACACCCACGCGGTACGCGTGGGAGGTCCAGGCGAGCGGACTGCGGGTGCGCGCGGGCAAGCGGATGGCGGTCGACGGACTCGACCTGCGCCTGGGCACCGGCGTGCACGGCCTGCTCGGCCCCAACGGCGCGGGCAAGACAACCCTCATCCGGGCACTGGCGACCGTGCTGCACCCGGCGGGCGGGAACCTCGAACTGCTCGGGGTGCCCGTGGACGGGCGCCCCGACCTGCGGGCGCTGCGCCGCAGGCTCGGGTACCTGCCCCAGGAGTTCGGCTACTACCCGAGGTTCACCGTGCGCGAGTTCGTCGAGTACATGGCCTGGCTCAAGGAGGTCGACAAGCGAGACGTCCCGGGCGCGGTGCAACGGGCGATCGAGCGCGTCGGCCTCGCCGACCGGGCCGAGGACCGGATGAAGACGCTGTCCGGCGGGATGCTGCGCCGCGCGGGCATCGCCCAGGCCGTCGTCAACGACCCGGACCTGCTGCTGCTCGACGAACCGACCGTCGGCCTCGACCCCGCCCAGCGACTGGAGTTCCGCGCGCTGCTGCGCGAACTGGGCGAACGGTCGTGCGTGCTCGTCTCCACCCACCTGGTCGAGGACGTCGCCGCGGCGTGCAGCCGGGTCGTGCTCATGGCCTCCGGCCGATCGGTGTTCCAGGGCACCCCCGACGAGGTGGTCGCCGCGGGCGGCACCGACGACGTCGGCGACAGCCCGATGGAGCGCGGCTACTCGGCCCTGCTCGCCGCCGAGGTGACCCGGTGAACGGTCGCGTCCTGCGCACCGAGCTGCGCCGATCGACCGCGCTCACCGCGGGCGCCCTCGTCGCCACCGCGGGCACCGCGGGGCTCTACGTGCTCGCCCTCAGCGACCAGACCGGCCTGTGGGCACCGCAGTGGACCATGCTGGCGGGCTTCCAGCGGATCATGCTGATCGTCCTGTGGCCGCTCGCCCTGGGCGCGGGTGCCTGGCAGGCCAGGCGGGACCGGCGCTCCCGGATGGAAGAACTGCTCACCACGACGCCGCGGCCGATCCGGTCCCGGGTCCTGCCGCCTGCCCTGGCCATGGGCCTGTGCCTCGGCCTCGGGTACCTGCTGATCCTCGTGGCGGGCGCACTGGGCGTGTCGACGCCCTACCGGCACCTCGGCTGGGTGCCGATCGCGGTGACCGGCGCGCTGTCCCTGGTGGCGGCGGGGTGGCTCGGGCTGGGGATCGGCAGGCTGCTGCCGTCGCAGTACACCCCGCCCGTGCTCGCGGTGGCCGGGTTCCTGCTGCTGGTGGTCCCGGTCGAACTCGCCAAGACCGGGTCGGCGAACGAGGTGGTCCTGCTGACGCCGAACCTGACCTCACCGCTCGACGAGGTCACCACCGTCACCACCCCGGTCAGCCTCGGGCAGTCGGCGTGGTTCGCGGCACTGGCCCTCAGCGGCCTCGTACTGCTCGCGGCGACCCGCCGTCGCACAGCCGCGCTGGCGATCGTGCCCGCGGTGCTGGGACTGGGCATCGCACTCCCCGTGCTCACGGCGGCCCCGGCATCCGGCCTGGCGACCGATCCCGCCGCCACGGCGGAGGTCTGCACCACCGACGGCGGACCGGCGGTGTGCGTGCTCAAGGTCCACGAGAACGACCTGGCCGCCCTGGTCGGACCGGCCCGGACCGCGCTGACCCTGCTGGCGAAGCTGCCGAACGCCCCGACGTCCGTGCGCGAGGTCCCCGCTGACCGGCCCGGACCGCAACCCGCCACCGAGGTGTGGTTCGACATCGAGAACCACCTGCCGGGCGGTAGCTGGCTCGGCACGGGCGACGAGCTGGTGATGCGCGTGCTCGCCGGGGGAGGCACCCGACCGTGCTCGGAACAGGTGGGCCAGGGGCGGGCACTGGCGACGGCGTGGCTGCTCGACCGGTTCCCGCTGCCGGGAACGACGCCACCCACCACCGCGCGCGAAGCGGAGTGGTACGCCATGCGCCAGGCGGAATGGGACGACCTGCGCGCCCTGCCCCGGGACGAACAGGTCCGCCGGGTGGCCGCGATCCGCACGACCGGCCTCCAGTGCGTCCGGGGGGTCGAGCGATGAGGCTGCTCGCGCTGTACCTGCGATCACGGCAGGTGCCCGCCGGGCTGCCCGGGGCCGTGCTGGCGGTGACCGCGATCGGGCTGCTCGGAACCGGGTCGACGAACCCGCAGGCGGCCGTGGCGTCAGCGGTGCTGGCCCTGGCGATCGGGTTGGCCGTGCTCGGCTACGGACTCGGTGGAGCAGACCCGGCGCTGGAGCGGACCGCGTCCCTGCGCTGGCCACCTCGCCGGGCCGCGCACGTGCTGGCAGGCGCGGCGGCGGTCGCCGCCACCGCGCTGGCCGCGACCAGCGTGCCGACCGGGTTCGTGCTGCGCGCCGCGGTCGGCCTCGCGGGCCTCACCGCGCTCGCGGCCACCCTGCTCGGCAGGCAATTGGCCTGGACCCTGCCGGTGGCGGTGGCGGCGGTCGCCGCGGCGATGCCGCCGGTGGCCGACCCGCTCGCCCTGCGCCTGCTGACCTGGCCCGTCCAACCGCTGGGCAGCACGACGGCCACGATCACCGCGGGTGTGCTCGGGATCGCGGGCCTGGCCCTCTACACCGCCCGCGGCTGCCGGACCTGAGCCCCGCCCGGCGCGGCAGGCGACCTACGCGCCGAAGGCGTCCACCCCGGTCAGCCTGGCCGACAGGTCCCACAACCGCGCTGCCTGCTCCGGGTCCACGGCGTAGTCCCGCACACCGGAAGCGGCACCCGCCTCGGCGGGCTCCGCGACCTCGCAGTCCTCCAGGTAGAGGCCGCCCAGGCCGTCGAGCTGCGGGGACGTGGCCGCCCACACCTGGGTCGCGGCGCCCTGCTGCGGGGACTTGAAGTCGACCAGGACCGTGCCGTCCTCGGCGTACCACCCGCGCTCCACCATCTCCTCGCGGCTCAGGTGGCGCTGCAACGGGGTCAGGATGCCCCCGGGGTGCACGGCGAAGGCCCGCACCCCGTGCGCGCGGGCGAGGGTGTCGAGCTGCACGGCGAACAGGACGTTGGCCGTCTTCGCCTGGCCGTAGGCCTCCCACTTGTCGTAGTCGCCCGAGGTGAAGTCCGGGTCGTCCCACCGGATCGGCGAGCGGTGGTGCCCGTACGACGACACCGACACGACCCGCGCACCCGGTCGCAGCGCGGGCCACAACCGGTTGAGCAGGGCGAAGTGACCCAGGTGGTTGGTCGCGAACTGCGCCTCCCACCCGGGGCCGACGCGGGTTTCCGGGCACGCCATGATGCCCGCGCTGTTGATCACCAGGTCGATCCCCCGGTCCGACGCCAGGAAATCGTCGGCGAACGCGCGCACACCCCCCAGGTCCCCGAGGTCGAGCGCGGCCGTCTCCACCCCCTCGATCCCCGCCAACGCCTCCGCCGCGACCTCCGGCCGACGCGCCGGGACGACGACCCGCGCACCCGCGGCGGCGAGGGCGCGGGTGGTCTCCAGGCCGATCCCGGAGTAGCCACCGGTGACGACGGCGAGCTTGCCGTCGAGGTCGATCCCGGCCAGGACCTCGGCCGCCGTGGTCCGCCCGCTGAAACCGGATCCGATCTTGTGCTGCTGGGTGACTGTCATGGGACCAGGCTAGGAACTGGAGTGCGCTCCAGGTCAAATCCCGCAGCTCAGCACCGCGGAGCCCGTCCGCCCACGAAGTCTTCGACCTCGGGGCGGGTCTTGGTCTTGGCAGTGGTCGGTGCTGACGATGTTTCTGGTTATCTTGATACAGGTTAGTTGAAGTGAATACCTGATTTGGCAGCGATCAGTCGCCCCGGGGTGGATCAGCGTCGGGGTGGTGCGGCAGTGGCGGTGTGATCAGCCCGTGATGGCCGCGCACCTGGTCGACGACCTGCACACGCAGGACATCACGGCCCACACGGTCTTGCCGTCGCCGGAGGGGCGGACACCCCACTCGGTGAGCCCGTCGACGATGGCCATCCCCCGGCCCCGCAGCCGGGCCGGGTCACCGGACACCACGCGCGGGGGCGCGCTGGAGAAGTCGTCGATCTCGACGGTGAGCAGCCCGCGGGCGTGGTCGTGGCGGACGCGGAAGCCGCCGATGCCGCCACCGTGGTCGAAGGCGTTGGCCACCATCTCCACGCACACGGTGAGGAACATGTCCGCCTGCTCGGAGGCCAGGAACTCCAGGTCGGCGCCGATGATCGAGCGCAGTTCCGCAGCGGAAGCCACCGAGGGGACAGCGTGTCCCATTGTTCTTCTCCAGCCCGAGTGCCCACGAAACGGACTCACCGTACCCGCACCGCGCGGGGGCTCGCAGAGCACCCACCACTCGCGTACGCAGGTGAAGACGCCTCAAAACACACCCCGACAACTCGAACCCGCCTTGACCGAATCGGCGATGGGAAGCCAAATGAAAACCCGTCTCCGATTCGACGCTCAGCAGGGAAGAGTTCACGTGCTTCCGCCACTGGAGGCGCACCGGACCGAGCGCGGAACAGCGCGGGTGCGCGGACGACTGCCGTACCCCGACCGCCGCCCCGCACGGCAGCACCGACCCGCAACGACCCACGGTGCTCACTCGACGGGTGCGACTGTTGGTGGCCGCCGCCACCTACGGTGTCGTTCCGGTGGAGGATCGACAGCTCTTCCCTTCGACCCGAGCTTTGTATACATTGCATGCAATGGACGTTTACGACGAGGTCCGCGGCCTGATCGTGCTCGGCACGTACCCCGCTGGGCAGCCGGTCACCGAGCTGGAGCTGTGCGAACGGCTCGGCGTGAGCCGCACGCCGGTTCGGGAAGCGTTGCGGCGCCTGGAGGGCGACGGCCTGGTGCGGGCCGCGCGGCGCGGTGTGACCGTCGTCGAGCTGGATGCCAAGGCGCTGGGGGACGCCTACCTCGTGCGCGCCTGCATGGAGGCGTTGACCGCGGAGTCGGCCGCGCGCAGGCAGCGGGCCGGTGAGCTGCCCCCGGCGAGCCTGGCCCGGCTCGTCGAGCACGCCGACCTGGCTGATCAGGCCACACGGCAGGGGGATCTGCTCGCGGGTGTCCGGCACAACCGGGCATTCCACCGCTACGTCGCCACGCTCGCGGACAACCCGACGGCGTCGCAGGTGCTGACCCGGATCTGGGACCAGATCACCGTCTCCACACGGGCTTCGTTGACCGCGCCTGCCCGACCGGCCCTGGTCGACGACGAGCACCGGCGGTTGATCGACGCCATCGTGGCGGGCGATCCACAGCAGGCCGCCACCCACGCGCGTGCACACGTCCTGGCCACGATGACCGTTCTCACCGAACAGGGAGGAGAAGCGTGAGCAGGCGGCACGACTACCGGGTCACGGTGCGCTGGAGCGGCGACACCGGGACGGGCTACCGCGACTACGCGCGCGACCACGACGTGGTCGTCGAGGGCAAGCCGGTGCTGGCGGGCAGCGCCGACCCCGCGTTCCGCGGCACGCCCGAGCGGTGGAACCCGGAGGAACTGCTGCTCGCCTCCCTGTCGCAGTGCCACATGCTCACCTTCCTGTCGCTGTGCGCGCGGGCGGACATCGCGGTGACCGGCTACGTGGACACCGCCAGCGGCGTGATGCGGGAGGAACCGGGCAACAGCGGCCGATTCACCGAAGTCGTGCTGCGGCCGGAGGTGACCGTCGCCGACCCGGCCGTGGTCGAGCGGGCCGAGACGCTGCACCAGCAGGCGCACGACACGTGCTTCATCGCCAACTCCGTGAACTTCCCCGTCCGACACGAACCGACCACAACCAGTTCCTGAACGCGACACGTCCTCGATCGGGCCGGGTCGGCTCGACCAGGACGGAGTTCACGACCACGCGGTGATGGGGATGCGCATCATCGGCAAGGCGATCGACCGCCGGCTGCACTGGGCGGAACTGTCCCCACGGGACGCCCGGCAGCGGGTGCTCGCCGACGACTCCCCACCCTCGTTCATGGATGTCCTGCTCAACACCTGCGCCACCACGATCGAAGAACCCCGCCCTGAAGAGGGGCGGCTGCAACCACCGCCGCTACCTGCCTGAATTGCTCGACCTCGTGGTCAGCGGCGTGATCGATGCCTGCAGCGGTCGCGCGGAGTTGTTCGGAGCGGCAGGCACCGACGGGTGGTGACCCGCGCTGGGCAGTGAGGCTCGGCCGCGGTGAACGTCGATGACGTGGCGGAACGTCGAGTGGTACCCACCCGCCGCACGAAGAGAAGGGGCGCCGTGCGACTCTCCGGATGGGGGTTCGGAGAGCCGCACGGCGTCCAGGGCCGCGCGGCGGCCACCGATGGCGGAGTCGTGCCACACCGAACACCACCGATCCACCCGAGACGTCACCGAGGAGCTGATCCCGCTGCCTGGACGGACCCCGCGATTGCAGGCCACCTTCGTCCCCGCCGAGAACGCGATCGCCTGGTGGGGTCCGGACGACCTGACCGGGGCGGTGCGCGCGCTCGGCCTGCCCCACGGGCGGCCCGGCACCTGCGGGCTCGCCGTGCCCGACGGCGCCGCCGTGGTCGCCGCCGACCGGGCGGTCCGCTTCGCCGACCTGGCCGAGGCCGTGCCCGCCCTGCGCGGGCTCGACCGGCGCGCGGGGGCCGGGAAGTCCGTCCTGACCTGGCGCGACGCCGCCCGCCTCGTCGACAGCGGGACCGACGCGTCGTTCGCCGACCTCGCCGCGGCAATGCCCCCGGCCGCGCACGCGGTGCTCAACCCCGAGCGCACCGCCGTCGCCGCCCCGGCGAGCCTGCTGGCGCAGTTCCGGGCCGCGGTCGGCACCGGGGCCGCGCTGGCCGAGGTCGCGGTGGACGCGCGGCTGCGGCCGTACCAGGTGCACGGGGTGGCCTGGCTGAGCGCCCGGCCCGGGCTGGGCACCGGCGGGGTCCTCGCCGACGAGATGGGCCTGGGCAAGACCCTCCAGGCCATCTGCCTGCTGGCCACCCGGCGCACGGCCACGCCGCACCTGGTGGTCTGCCCGACCTCGCTGGTCGGCAACTGGCGCCGCGAGCTGGAGCGCTTCTCCCCCGCCACACCCGTCCTGCCCCACCACGGCACCCGCCGCGAACTGCCCGGGGAATTCGCCCCCGGCACGGTCGTGATCACCAGCTACCCGGTGCTGCGCAGGGACGAGGCGCTGCTGAGCACCCGGTGGGACGTGGTGGTGCTCGACGAGGCGCAGCAGATCAAGAACGCCGAGGCCCAGGCCAGCCGGGCCGCGGCGCGGCTGTCCGCCACCGTGCGCATCGCCATGACCGGGACCCCGGTGGAGAACCGGCTCGACGAGCTGTGGTCGATCTTCACCGTGACCAACCCCGGGCTGCTCGGCACCCGCGAGCGGTTCCGGCAGCGGTTCGTCGCACCGATCGAGCAGCGGCACTCGGCCTCCGCGGCGGCGGCGCTCAACGCGCTGGTCAGACCGCACATGTTGCGCCGCACCAAGGCCGAGGTCGCCGCCGAGCTGCCCCCGAAGCAGTACGCGACCACGGTCTGCACGCTGACCGACGAGCAGGTCGGGCTCTACCGCGCGGCCGTCGACGACGCGTTCGGCCGGGGCCTGGGCGCGGGCATCGGCCGCAGCGGGCGGGTGCTGGCGCTGCTGACCGCGCTCAAGCAGATCTGCAACCACCCCGCGCAGTACCTCCGGGACGGGCGCGCGGAGGCGGGCCGCTCTGGCAAGTTCGACCGGGCCACCGAGATGCTGACCGAGATCGTCGACGACGGCGACCGGGCGCTGGTGTTCACCCAGTACCGGGCGATGGGCGAGCTGCTGTCGGAGTCGCTGGGCGCGGCCCTGGGCACCGCCCCGGTCCCGTTCCTGCACGGCGGCCTCTCCGGTGACCGGCGCGACGAACTGGTGCGGGCCTTCCAGCAGGACGACGACGCGCCGCCGGTCCTGCTGCTGAGCCTGCGCGCGGCGGGCTTCGGGCTCAACCTGACCCGCGCCGCGCACGTGGTGCACTACGACCGCTGGTGGAACCCGGCGGTCGAGGAGCAGGCCACCGACCGCGCCCACCGCATCGGCCAGGAACGCACCCTCACCGTCCACACCCTGGTGTCCGGCGGGACCGTAGAGGACCACATCGCCCGGATGCACGACACCAAGCGCGGCTTGGCCGACGTCGTCTCCGGCGACACCGAGGCCGCGCTGGCCACGCTGTCCGACGAGGACCTGCACGCCGTCCTCGACCTCGACCTGGGAGCGCTGTCCTGATGCCCGTCGAATTCGGCGCCACCCCGTGGGGTCGCGCCTGGGTGCGCACCGTGGAGTCCACCGCCGCGTCCCGCCCGAACCCGCTGCTGCCCAAGGCGAGGAGCCTGGCCCGCAACCACGCCGCCACCGTGACCGCGTCCACCGGGCTGGTCACCGCCGTGGTGGTGGCGTCCGGCGCGGAGCACGCGGTCCGGATCGAGCTGCCCGGGTGGTCGGCGGGGACCGGGGCGGAGGCGGAGCGGTTGATCGCCGGGTCGCTGGCGGCCCACCGCGGGCTGGCCACCGGGGACCTGCCGGACTCGCTGGAGGCCGACCTGCGGGCCGCCGGGATCGCGGTCGCGGTCCCGATCAGCGAACAGGTCAGCACGTGCGGCTGCCGGACGCGCAAACGCCCGTGCGTCCACGTCCTGGCGACCCTGTACGCGCTGTCCATGCGGGTGGACGAGCGGCCCGCACTGGCGGTGCAGTTGCGAGTGGACAGTGCGGTGGTGGCCCCGCGCGCCGACCCGGACTGGGTGCCGCTGCACGAATTGGACGCGGGGGCGTTCTACGGCTGAGCGCGGTGGGCCTCAGCCGCCGAGCCGGTCGGCGAGAGCGGTCGCCTCCTCCTCGGTGAACCCGCCCTGCCCGCCGGTCACCGTGGTCTCCCCCGTGATCGCGGACTGGATGGTCGGCGCGGACACCACCCGCCCGTCGACGGTGAACGCGACCCGCTCCTGCACGTGCTCCCGCGTGTACTCCGACCACACCGTCTGGGCGGAGGACCGGAAGGAGAGCTGCACGGTCCACCCGGTGCCGTTGGGGTCCGGGGAGGCGGTGGCGGCGGCGATGTCGTCGCCACCGAGGATCGCCCGGCCCAGCACGAACGACTCCGCGCCGTCCTCGCCGCAGGTGGCCAGCGGCAGTGCGGAGTCGGTCTTGCCGTCCAGCGCGCGGTCGTCGCAGCCGAACGCGGAGACCACCCCCGCCCGGTACTCGTCGGAGATGCCCAGCAGCGGGTCCTGCCGACACGCCTTGCCCGCCTCCACCGACGGCCGGTCCCGGTACTCGGCGCAGGCGGGGGGCGCGACCGCGCCAGGCGGGGTCGGCACCGCCGAGCCCGCCACCGGCGCCACCGCCGACAGCACCGGCCGGAACTCCGCGACCCCGCCCGCGTCCCGGCTGACACCCCCGTCCGACGCGGTGCCGGACACGGTGGTGGAGCACCCGGCCGCCACCGCGCAGGACACGACCCCCACGAGCACACCCACGCGCATGACCCGCCCCTTCCGGCCCCACGTCACCGCCGAACCGGAGGTTGGCGAATCCGCGCCGGGCGGGTGCCCGTTCGAGGCACCCCGGTCACCGGGGTCGGTCTCACCAGGCGACGGTCCCCTCGTCGTCGAAGAAGCCGCCGGTGGGGCCGTCGTCGTCCAGGGTCGCCAGCCTCACCGGGGTGGCGGCGCCCTGGGCGGGGGTGCGGTGCCCGGCGTGGCCGTTGAGGTCGGTGGCGCAGTGGCCGGGGCAGGCCGCGTTGACCCGGAGCCCCGGTTCGACCTTGGCGTAGAGGGCGGTGACGGCGTTGAGCGCGGTCTTGGACGGGACGTAGGACAGCGACGGGGGCGAGGTGCTGGTCGCCATCGCGGCCAGGGAGCCGCCGGAGCTGGAGACGTTGACGATCCGGCCGTGCCCGGACGCCCGCAGCAGCGGGAGCAGGGCCTCGGTGACGGCGATGACGCCGAAGACGTTGGTCTCGAACGTCTCGCGGATCGTGGTGAGGTCGGCTTCGCCGGGAGGGTTGAGCTTGCCGCCGCCGATGATCCCCGCGTTGTTGACGAGGACGTCGAGCCGGTCGAGGCTCGCTGCCGCCCGCTGGATCGAGGCCGGGTCGGTCACGTCGAGCTGGAGGAAGCGCGCCCCGGTGTCGGCGGCGGCCTTCTCCCCCCGCTCGGCGTTCCGGCCGCCGAGGTACACGGTCAGCCCGCGGTCGACGAGCTGCTTGACGATCTCCAGGCCGATCCCCTTGGTGGCGCCGGTCACCAGTGCTGTGGTCATGTCCCCAGTGTTGTGGCTGTTCAGCGCGGGGTCCAAGACCGGTTGGGTGACTGTCGATACCCTGGGGGTATGGATTCCCGAGAGCTGCGGTACTTCGTCGCGGTGGCCGAGGAGCTGCACTTCGGCCGGGCGGCGACGCGGCTGGGCATGGCGCAGCCGCCCCTGTCCCGCGCGATCCAGCACCTGGAGCGCAGGATGGGCGTCGCGCTGCTCGACCGCACGAGCCGCTCCGTGGCGCTGACCGCCGCGGGCGAGGTGCTGCTGCGCGAGGGCAGGCGGGCGCTGACCGCGCTGACGGCCGCGGAGCGGCGCACCCAGCGGGCGGGCAGCCCGCGCCTGGTGCTGGCCATGAAACCGGTCAGCGACGGCGACCTGCTGGGCCGGGTCCTCGCCGACTACGCGGCCGACCCGGCCTCGGTCGAGGTGGAGGTGCGGATCTGCGGCATCGGCGAGCAGGCGGGGCTGCTGCGCGCGGGTGAGGCGGACGCGGCCCTGCTGCGCTTCCCGCACGACGACCCGGAGGGCTTCGCCTACGAGGAACTGCTGACCGAGCGGGACGTGGCCGTGCTCCCCCGCACGCACCGCCTGGCCGACCGCGCGTCGCTGACCATGTCGGACCTGGACGGCGAGCAGTTCCCGCACTGGCCGGGCCACCCGCCCAACGGCGGCCCGCTGATCCACGACACCGCCCAGCTCATGCACCTGATCGCCCTGGGGCGCACGATCGCGCTGCTGCCCGGGTCGGGCAGCCACCACCTGCGCTCGGACCTGGTCAGCGTCCCGGTCACCGACGCGCCGACGACGACGATGGCGATCGCCTGGCCGGAGGACTCCCGCTCGCGCCCGCTGGCGGCGTTCGTCGCGGCGGCGGTGAACGCCGCGCGGCGGTGACCCGGGGGTCACCGCCGCGCGTGTCCTGGGTGATCGGTGCCGCTCAGCCCAGTGCGGGGTCGGTGGCGCCGTCGGCGCAGGCGTACTTGGCGACGTCCCAGCCCGCGCCGGTGGCGCCCGCCCGGTACGCGGCCTCGTAGAAGTCGAGGACAGCGGCGCGGCGGTCACCCGCTCCGCGGACCGCGTCGTAGGGCAGGACGGCGAGGTGGCTGCCGCCCCGGTCGACCCAGGTCGCCCCGGCGGGCAGCGGGTGGTCGGTGGTGCCCGCCGGTTCGGGGGCGGTGTAGGAGTAGAACGCCGGGTCCGGGAAGGTCGGGTCGCCGAACCAGAAGCCGAAGCTGACGACCTCGCGGGAGTAGGCCTCGCGGGTCACCGGGTCGGTCGTCGTGGGGTGGTCGACGACCGTGTCGGAGAAGCGGGTCAGAGCGAGGTCGAAGGTGTGCCAGAAGTGGTGCACCGGGCTGGTCTTGCCGGAGAACCGGCCCGCGAACTCCTCCAGCACCACGTTGACCTGGCTGAGCACCTGCCAGTACCGGGTCACCGCGGCCGGGTCGTAGGTGGCGTGCTCGGTGTCCTCGGCGAACGGCCGGTCCGCGTCGGGCAGGTCGAACGGCCGGGCGTCGGCGATGCCCGCCGGGTCCACCCCGACCGCGCCCAAGGCCTTCAGGACCTCGGCGTGGAAGGTCGCCACGGAGTGGCCGCCGAGCTGCAACGACGCCGACCGGCCGTCGATCGCGTTCACCGCGAGGGTGTGCTCGACGAAGTCGAAGTCCACGGCGAACGTCGGGTCCAGGCCCATCGGGCGGGTGGTGATCCCCCGCCCGGTCAGGTGGAAGGGCACGTTCCACCAGTGGTTGCGGCGGGGGCTGGCCGCGAGGCGGACCTTGCCGACCACCTGGGCGAAGCGGTGCAGGGTGGCCAGGGTGTCCGACCAACCGGCGTACGGGATCGGGGGGAAGAGTTCCATCAGTCGCTGTCTCCGGAGAAGGTGCGGTCCGCCCAGGTGCCGAAGCGGGTCCAGCCGACCGTACCGTGGTCGCGGCGCAGGGCGGCGATGTCGGCCTGGTAGCCGTCGCCGTTGAGGAAGCGCCACATCGCGGACATGTCCGGACTGGTGATCGACTCCAGCGGCACGTGCTCGTGGCGCACGGGCCGCCCCAGGGCTGTACCGAGGTCCAGGGCCATCTGGGCCGGGGTGGGCGCGTCGCCCGCGAGTTCCACGCGGGCGCCCGCGTACTCACCCGGGGCGGCGAGGACCTCGGCGACGAACCGGCCGAGGTCGTCGCGGTCGAGCTGCTGGAGGGGGTGGTCGGCGGGCAGCGGCAGCGCGAGCACCCCGGCGCGCAGCTCCGCCGCGCCGCCGAGCGCGTTGTCGAAGAAGTACGTGGGCGCCACCACCGTGTAGGGCACGTCCCCGGTGGCCAGTTCCCGCTCCACCGCGGCCTTGCTCTCGAAGTGCGGCACCCCGGTCCCGGCGGTGGCCCCGGCGACGGAGGCGAACACCAGGTGCGGCAGGCCCGCGTCGGCGGCGGCGCCGAGGATCGCCCGGCCCTGCGCCACCTCCGCGTCCACACCGGACTCGAACGGCGTGGTCAGAGCGAAGGCCGCCGCCACCCCGGACATGGCGGCGGCCAGCGCGGCCCGGTCGGTGAACCCGCCCGCCGCCAGCTCGACCCCGGCTGCGGCCAGCCGGGCCGCCGCCGGGGCGGCCGGGTCGCGGACCAGCGCCCGCACCGG
>NZ_JAJCXD010000047.1:0-26984 GCF_021056305.1 Actinokineospora sp. PR83 | reverse complement strand
ACCTCGGCGCGGGCGTCGGCCATGAGCTTCTTGTGCTCGGCCGTCAGGCTCGCGCGCATGCCCTCGTACTCGGCGTCGAGCTCCGCGTGGTTGCGGGTGTAGTCGGCCTCGAGCTGCTTGCGGCGCTCCTCGAGGTCCACGATCATCTTGTCGTGCTTGCCCTTGAGGTCGGCCGCGTACTTGTCCGCCGCCGCCCTGGTGTTGGCCGCCGCCTCGTTGGCCTTGTTGCCGGTGTTCGTGGCGTAGGTCTCGGCCTTGAGCCGGGTCTGCGCCGCGTACTCGTCGGCCCCCTTGCGGGTGCCCGCCGAGTAGCCGTCGGCCTCCTTGCGGGTGTTGGCCGCGTAGGCCTCCGCGTCCGCGCGGGTCGACTTGCCGTACTCGTCGGCCTGCCGCTTGAACTCGGCGATCTCCTCCTCGGCCAGCTGCATCATGAGCCGGACCCGCTCGGTCATGCCCTCGGTGCTGTTGGGGTTCGCGCTGATGCGGTTGAGCCGGGTGGTCGTCTCCAGTAGCTGCTGCTGCAACGAGCCGAGCGACTTGGTCAGCTCGCCGATCTTGCTCGCCGCCTCGTCCCGGTCCTTCGTGGCGTGGCGGAGGTCGTAGGTCAGGCGAGTGACTCGCTCGTTGACCTGCCGCGGGTTGTAGCCGCGCAGGACGGTGTCGAAGTGGGGGAGCCGGTCGTTCGACTCGGCGGCGTCACCAGAGGGCATTGCCTCACTTTAGTATGACCGCCTGCCGGGTGAACACGGCGCCCACGATAATTCTCCGTATCGAACAGCGGAGCAACTCGGGTCGCCCTCGGCGCGGTGAGCGCACCCGGGTGGTGTCGGGTGCGGACACGAGGTTGGATTGCTCACCTGTGGATGAAATCCTTGCCCGGCAAGGCTTCCGAAATGCTTCTGTCCTATCCGGTCATACCGGAACCGCTTCCGGGCTCGTTCCATTTCCGACCGTTCCCGATATCCTCTCGTGTTCGGCCGATGACGCATCGTGGCCAGCGGATTCCGGTCTTTCCCGCTTCCGCCGCGAACCGGACTCACTCGAACGGGTGACAAGTTGTCCCGCCGAACCGGGGCGATAAAACCGGACAAGCGTTCGGTGGCGGCGCTCCGCCAATGGTGCCGGGTCAATGGCGGCGAGCCGCTCCGCCGATGGGGGTGAGCCCCTCTGCCGACGGCGGCAGGGCCTTTCGCTGATGGCGGCAGGGCCTTCTGTCGATGATGGCGGATCGCTCTGCTGATGGTGGCGGACCGCTCTGTCGATGGTGGCGGACCACTCTGCCGATGGTGGCGGACCACTCCGGCAATTGGTGAACCTTGCCCGGTTCGCACCGCGCCGCTAACGAGGGAGACATGAAACCCACTCGCACCCGCCGCCCGCTCCTCGCGGTGGCCGCTCTCGTGCTGCTCGGCGCCGCCGCCACCGCGCTGCCCGCCCACGGGACCGCCGCCCGCGAGGCCACCGCCGACTACGTGGTCACGCCCGCGCGCGGCCCCGGCTACACCGCCCGCCTGACCCCCTCGGCGGCCGCCGCCCTCGCCGCGGACCCGGCCGTCGCCGCGGTCGAACCCGACGGCACCGTGCACGCCCTCGCCGACCAGCCCAACCCGCCGAACTGGGGCCTCGACCGCATCGACCAGCCCGCCCTGCCGCTCAACGCCAACTACCACTACGAGACCACCGCGGCGAACGTGCGCGCCTACATCGTCGACACCGGCGTCAGCGCGCACCCGGACTACGCGGGCAGGCTGCTGCCCGGGCACGACGCCACCGGGTCCGGCTCCACCGCCGACGGCAACGGCCACGGCACCTTCCTCGCGGGCATCGTCGGCGGCACCGCGCACGGCGTGGCCAAGCAGGTCCGGATCGTCCCGGTGAAGGTCCTCAACGCCTCCGGCTCGGGCACCACCTCCCAGGTCGTGGCCGGGCTGGACTGGATCGCCGCGAACGCGGTCAAGCCCGCCGTGGTCAACATGAGCATCGGCGGCGGCCCCAGCACGGCGATCGACGCCGCGGTGCGCCGGGTGATCGCCTCCGGGGTGACCGTCTCCGTCGCCGCGGGCGGCTCGGCCGCCAACGCGGCGAACTACTCGCCGTCGCGGGTCACCGAGGCGCTGGTCTCCGGCTCGCTGACCACCACCGACTGCCGCGCGAGCAACTCCAACTACGGCCCCACCGTCGACGTGCACGCCCCCGGGCAGAACATCCGGGGCCCGTGGCCCGGTGGCGGCACCAACACCCTGTCCGGCAGTTCCATCTCCTCCGCCTTCACCGCGGGCGCCGCCGCGCTGCGGGTGGCGGTCAACCCCACCTTGACCGCCGCGCAGGTGCACGCGGCCGTGGTCGGCACCGCCGTGCCGACCCCGTGCCCGTTCCCGACCGGCACCCCGAACCTGATCCTCCACACCGGACCCTTCGGCGGCTGACCGGGCGGACGTGCGCCCGACCCGCACCCCGGGCGCACGTCACGCACGGTAGTCGACCGGGAGCGCCGGGGTGCGACGTGGACGATCTTCCGGTGGTCCCCGCGGTGCGCGGGAACCCCGCGGCAACCGCCCGGCGAGAGCGGGGCGGCGTGACGGCCGACACTCACCCCGGTGCGGGAGAACGCCGGTGGACCGGTCCGGAGCACGGCGAATACCCGCACGCCCGGCACAATCGCGCCGGGGGTGAGAGCCTGCGGGGAGAATCTCGACCGCAGGAGGCCGACCCGGTCCGGGGGGTCGGGCGGGATGGTGCCCGTCACGCGGAACGATCCTCCCGGTGCCTGGGAAAACCACGGTAACCTCCTGCAACCGTCCCTGAGTCAGCAGGAGGTAACCGGGCATGTTCCGCAAGGTGCTTGTCGCCAACCGAGGCGAGATCGCCATCCGGGCGTTCCGAGCCGGGTACGAACTCGGCGCCGGGACGGTCGCCGTCTTCCCGCACGAGGACCGCAACTCCCAGCACCGGATGAAGGCCGACGAGGCCTACGAGATCGGCGAGCCGGGGCACCCGGTGCGGGCGTACCTGTCGGTCGAGGAGATCGTCGGGGCCGCGCGGAAGGCCGGTGCCGACGCCGTCTACCCCGGCTACGGCTTCCTGTCGGAGAACCCCGAGCTGTCCAAGGCGTGCGCGGACGCGGGCATCACCTTCGTCGGCCCGAGCCCGGAGATCCTGGAGCTGACCGGCAACAAGGCCCGCGCCATCGCCGCCGCGCGCGAGGCAGGCCTGCCGGTGCTGCGCTCGTCGGAGCCGTCCGAGGACGTCGAGGGCCTGCTGGCCGCCGCCGAGGACATCGGGTTCCCGATCTTCGTCAAGGCCGTCGCCGGTGGCGGCGGGCGCGGGATGCGCCGGGTCGAGGAGGCCGCGGGCCTGCGCGAAGCGCTGGAGGCGGCGATGCGCGAGGCCGAGTCGGCCTTCGGCGACGCCACCGTGTTCCTGGAGCAGGCGGTGCTCGACCCCCGGCACATCGAGGTGCAGATCCTCGCCGACGGCGCGGGCAACGTCATCCACCTCTACGAGCGCGACTGCTCCCTGCAGCGGCGCCACCAGAAGGTCATCGAGATCGCCCCGGCGCCGAACCTGCCGTCGGAGCTGCGCGACAAGATCTGCCAGGACGCGGTCGACTTCGCCCGGCACATCAACTACAAGAACGCGGGGACCGTCGAGTTCCTGCTCGACACCCGCGGCAACCACGTCTTCATCGAGATGAACCCGCGCATCCAGGTCGAGCACACGGTGACCGAGGAGGTCACCGACGTCGACCTGGTGCAGGCGCAGCTGCGCATCGCCGCCGGGGAGACCCTCGACGACCTCGGCCTGCGCCAGGAGGACATCTACCTGCGCGGCGCGGCGCTGCAGTGCCGCATCACCACCGAGGACCCGGCCAACGGGTTCCGCCCGGACACCGGGCTGATCAGCGCCTACCGCTCCCCTGGCGGCAGCGGCATCCGCCTCGACGGCGGCACCGCGGCGGGCGCCGAGGTCAGCGCGCACTTCGACTCCATGCTGGTCAAGCTCACCTGCCGGGGCCGCGACTTCGACCTCGCGGTGCGCAGGGCCAAGCGCGCCGTCGCCGAGTTCCGCATCCGCGGCGTGGCCTCGAACATCCCGTTCCTGCAGGCCGTCCTGGACGACCCGGACTTCCGCGCGGGCCGGGTCACCACGGCCTTCATCGAGGAGCGCCCGTACCTGCTGACCGCCCGGCACTCCGCCGACCGCGGCACCCGGCTGCTGACCTACCTCGCCGACGTGACGGTCAACAAGCCGCACGGCGAGCGCCCCAAGGTCATCGACCCGGTGGAGAAGCTGCCCCCCGTCGACCTGTCCGCGGAGCCGCCCGCGGGCTCCAAGCAGAAGCTGGTCGAACTGGGCCCGGAGGGCTTCGCCCGGTGGATGCGCGAATCCGTGCGCGTCGGCGTCACCGACACCACCTTCCGCGACGCGCACCAGTCGCTGCTGGCCACCCGGGTGCGCACCCGCGACCTGCTCGCCGTGGCCCCGCACGTGGCCCGCTCCACCCCGGAGCTGCTGTCGCTGGAGGCGTGGGGCGGCGCCACCTACGACGTGGCGCTGCGCTTCCTCGCCGAGGACCCGTGGGACCGGTTGGCCGCGCTGCGCGAGGCGGTGCCGAACATCTGCCTGCAGATGCTGCTGCGCGGGCGCAACACCGTCGGGTACACCCCGTACCCGACCGAGGTGACCGACGCGTTCGTCGACGAGGCCACCAAGACCGGCATCGACATCTTCCGCATCTTCGACGCGCTCAACGACGTCGAGCAGATGCGCCCGGCCATCGAGGCGGTGCGCGCCACCGGCACCGCCGTCGCCGAGGTCGCCCTCTGCTACACCGCCGACCTGTCCGACCCCGGCGAGCAGCTCTACACCCTCGACTACTACCTCAAGCTGGCCGAGCAGATCGTCGGCGCGGGCGCGCACGTCCTGGCGGTCAAGGACATGGCGGGCCTGCTGCGCCCGCCCGCCGCGGCCCGGCTGATCACCGCGCTGCGCAAGGAGTTCGACCTCCCCGTGCACCTGCACACCCACGACACCGCGGGCGGGCAGCTTGCCACCTACCTGGCCGCCATCCAGTCCGGGGTGGACGCGGTGGACGGCGCGGTCGCGTCGCTGTCGGGCACCACCTCGCAGCCGTCGCTGTCGGCGATCGTGGCCGCCACCGACCACAGCGACCGCGAGACCGGGCTGTCGCTGCAGGCGGTGTCGGACCTGGAGCCGTACTGGGAGATCGTGCGCAAGGTCTACCGCCCGTTCGAGGCGGGCCTGCCCGCGCCGACCGGCCGCGTGTACCTGCACGAGATCCCCGGCGGACAGCTCTCGAACCTGCGCACCCAGGCCGTCGCCCTGGGCCTGGGCGACCGGTTCGAGGAGATCGAGACCATGTACGCCGCCGCCGACCGGATGCTGGGCCGCCTGGTCAAGGTCACCCCGTCGTCGAAGGTCGTCGGCGACCTGGCCCTGCACCTGGTCGGCGCCGGGGTCGACCCTGCCGAGTTCGAGGCCGAACCCCACCGCTTCGACGTCCCCGCCTCGGTCATCGGCTTCCTGCACGGCGAACTCGGCGACCCGGCCGGGGGCTGGCCGGAGCCCTTCCGCACCAAGGCCCTCCAGGGCCGCCCCGCCCCCAAGGGCGTCGCCGAGCTGACCGAGGAGGACCGCGCGGGCCTGGCGGAGGACCCGCGCGCCACCCTCAACCGCCTGCTGTTCGCCGGACCCACCCAGGAGTACCGGGCCCACCGCGACCAGTTCGGCGACACCAGCGTCCTGGCCAGCAAGGACTTCTTCTACGGCCTGGAACAGGGCAAGGAGTACGCCGTCTCCCTGGAGAAGGGCGTCACCCTCCTCATCGAACTGGAGGCCATCGGCGACGCCGACGAGCGCGGCGTGCGCACGGTGATGGCCACCCTCAACGGCCAACTGCGCCCGATCCAGGTCCGCGACCGCTCGGTCGCCTCCGACCTCCCGGTCGCGGAGAAGGCCGACCGGGCCAACCCCGACCACGTCGCCGCGCCGTTCGCCGGGGTGGTCACCCTGGCTGTCGCCGAGGGCGACCGGGTGGAGGCCGGGGCGACCATCGCCACGATCGAGGCGATGAAGATGGAGGCCGCGATCACCGCGCCGAAGGCGGGTTCGGTGGCGCGGCTGGCGATCGGTGGGGTGCAGCAGGTGGAAGGCGGCGACCTGCTGGCCGTGCTGTCCTAGGGCCTCGTTTTCAAGCTGATGCACGGCCGAGTGGATTCGCCCGGCCGTGCATCGCTTTGAGAGCCGGTCGTTTGGTGGTGGTGCCCGGGTGGGTGGATCTGCTCGGCAGTGCCTGTGTATCAAAGCCCGGGAGTTTTCGGGGCCTGCCCGGGTGGGTGGATCCGCTTGGGCGGGGCCCCTACGCCGATCATGTGCCCAGTGTGACCGAGTGGGGCGAAAAGATGCCCCACAGCCCGAGCAGGCTTGCACATGATCGGCACCCCCACCCAAGCAGATCCACCCACCCGGGCATTTCCGTAGCCGGGCCGCCGGTTTGTTGGGTGGTCGGCAACTGCGCACGGTGGGGGTTCCGCGTGGCTGGCCGCCAGTCTTGCGGTTGCGGGGGTGGTCGGCGGCTGCGCCCGTGGGGCTCCGGGTGGCTGGGCCGCCGGTTGGGGTGGTCAGCTCGGCTTTGTCTCCTGGCTGAGTCGATTCACCCGCCTGGGTGGTGTCAGGTGGGATGCTGTCGCGGTGGACGTGGTGGTGCAGTGGGTGCGGACGTGGTGGACGAAGGAGTCGCGCAGTGGTGCTGCGGCTGCCCGCCGCAACGCGCTGCCGACGGCGTTCGTGCTGCCGGAGGTGGTGGCGCCGGTGGTGCACGCGGTCGAGATGCGGGAGTGGGAGGACGACTTCGCGCCTCGCTCATCGGTGGTGCGCGCCTTGCCGGAGCGGGACGCGGTGCGGTTGCGCGAGGCCGACGGGACGCTCCGGGTCATGCTGGGTTCGACGGCGGGTTCCCTCCCGCGGCGGCGCCCACCCGCGGTGCGGTTGCGGCCCGGTGAGTGGGTGTGCTGGCAGATGACGCACCGCACTGCGAGCGCGCTCGGACGGGGGCGCTGGTACTACGGGTTGACGACCATGCGGTTGGCCTATGCCCCAGTGGTTTCGCCGACGGTGTTCCTCGGGGTGCCGACCCGGCACGTCGACGAGCGCGTCCAGTTGACCGTGTACCGCCGATCGGCACCGCGGTGATCCGCTCCCGCGAACCCGTGCCGGGCTGATCACCCACCCCCACGGCGAGGGCCGCGCCCCTGGCGGGAGCGCGGCCCTCGTGCTGATTCCGGGGATCCGATCAGCGCCCGTCGGGCCACGTCTCGTCCGTCGTCAGGACCGTGAGCCGCTGCGTGGCGCGGGTCAGCGCCACGTAGAGGGTGCGCGGGCCCGTGGTGGACTCGGCGACCAGTTCGCCGGGTTCGACCAAGACCACCGCGTCGTACTCCAGGCCCTTGGACTCCAGGCCGTCGACCACGCGCAGGCGGTCCTCGCCGAGGCCCTCGGCGGCGGTGCGGAGTTCGGGGAGCCTGGCCGAGGCGGTGATGATGCCGACCGTGCCGTCCACCTCGGACAGCAGGTCGGCGGCGGCCTTGAGGGCGGTGGTGTCCAGGTCCTCCTGCGCGCACACCTGGACCAGGGGGTCGACGCCGGTGCTGCGGACCGCGTGCGGGAGCTGGTCGGGGGTGGCCACGTGGCTGACGACCCGGCCCGCCAGTGCGAAGATCTCCGCCGAGTTGCGGTAGTTGGTGCGCAGCGCGAAGCGGCGGTGCTGGGTGCGCGGTCCGCCGAACGCGGCCTCCTGGGCCTGCCGGGCCTCCGCCGGGTCCGGCCAGGAGGACTGGACCGGGTCGCCGACGACGGTCCAGCTCGCGTACTTGCCGCGCCTGCCGACCATGCGCCACTGCATCGGGGAGAGGTCCTGGGCCTCGTCGACCACGATGTGGGAGTACTCGTCGTAGTCCTCGCGCGGGGGTGGGAGCTGGTTGTCGCGGCTGCGGTGCCTGCGCCTCGGGGGGCGGCCCAGCAGGACCCGCAGTTCGTCGAGCAGGGCGACGTCGGCGACGGTGAAGCCCGCCTCCGGGTCGGCCCAGGAGTCGGCCAGGAGGTCGACCTCGGCGCGGGTGAGGCCGCGCCCGGCCATCCTGGCCAGCCTGCGGCGGTCGGACAGGCCGCGCAGCACCTCGGCGGGGGTCAGCAGTTGCCACCACACGACGACGAACCGGTGGAAGTCGATCCGCTCGCCCAGCTCGGTGATCAACTCCGCGCGCTTGACCGGGAAGTCCTCGTAGGACTCCGCCTTGCGCCACAGGGCCTCCAGCAGCGCCTCGGCCGCGTCGACCCGGGACTGGTTCGGTGGGCGCCGCCCGTTGTGCACCGAGGCCCGGACCCGCGCCAGTTCGCGCGCGTCGAGCTTGAGCACCTCGCCGTGGTAGACGATGCGCAGTTCCGTCGGGGCGTCGGCGGGGGCCTCGCGGATGGCCTTCTTCAACACCCGGCGCATCCGCAGCGAACCCTTGACCGCCGCGACCGGGCCGGGGTCGGTGCGGGTGGCCCTGACCCCGTCGAGCAGGTCGCTCAGCGAGCGCAGCTCCACGGTGTCCTCGCCCATCGAGGGCAGCACCCGGGAGATGTAGGAGGTGAACGCCGGGGACGGGCCGACCACCAGCACACCCGCGCCGCCCATGCGCCGCCGGTCCCGGTAGAGCAGGTACGCCACCCGGTGCAGGGCGACCGCCGTCTTGCCGGTGCCCGGGCCGCCGGTGATCTCGGTGACCCCGCGCCACGGCGCCCGGATCGCCTCGTCCTGCTCCTTCTGGATGGTGGCCACGATGTCGCGCATGTTCTCGCCGCGCGCCCGGGTCAGGCTGGCGATCAGCGCGCCCTCGCCGACCACCGGCATGGTGTCCTGCCGCGCCTCGGGCATCAGCAGGTCGTCGTCGATGTCGACCACGGACTGGCCGGTGGAGCGGATCACCCGGCGCCGGATCACGCCCATCGGCTGCTCGGCGGTCGCCTGGTAGAACGGCGCCGCCGCGGGGGCGCGCCAGTCGGTCACCAGGTTGTCGAACTCGCTGTCGCGCACCCCGAGGCGGCCGACGTACATCGTCTCGGTGTCGGTGGTGTCCAGCCGCCCGAACACCAGGCCCTCGTGCTCGGCGTCGAGCGAGCGCAGGATCTGGTTCGCGTGCCGCACCATCACGTCGCGCTCGAAGAGCATCGCCGCCTGCTCGAAGACGGCTTCGTTGCGCGCGCCGTGGGCGAGTTCGTCGCCGCGGTCGCGCATGGCCTCCGCCTCGTCGCGCATCTCGGCGACCCGCGTGTAGACGACGTCGACGTGCTTCTGCTCGACCGCGATCTCGGCCTCTCTCACCGAGGTTTCCGACACCCAGCGCTCCCACGGTTCGTTCGGACGGGAAAAGCGAGATTACGCGCTTTGTCGCGGCCGGGAATCGGCCGCCGGGTCTATGTGCTCCGCCTCACCCCCTCGGGTGCCCCGCGGTGCGGTCGGTGACCCGTGATCGGGCACGATGGGGTGGTGACCAGGATCGTGGCCGGGACCGCGGGCGGGCGCAGGCTGGGGGTGCCCGCGAAGGGCACCCGGCCGACGTCGGACCGGGTGCGGGAGGCGCTGTTCAGCGCGCTGGAGGCGTCGGTGGGCCTGCGCGGCGCCCGGGTGCTCGACCTCTACGCCGGGTCGGGCGCGCTGGGGCTGGAGGCGTTGTCGCGCGGCGCGGCGCTGGCCACCCTGGTCGAGCACCACCGCGACGCGGTGGGCGTGCTGCGCCGCAACGCGGGCGCGGTCGGGCTGCCCGGCGCCGACGTCCGCGCGGGCAAGGTCGCCACCGTCCTGGCCACGCCGCCGGACGCGCCCTACGACGTGGTCTTCGCCGACCCGCCCTACGCCATCGCCGACACCGAACTGGCCGCCGCGCTCGCCGCCCTGGTGGAGCGGGGGTGGACCGCCCCGGGCAGCACCGTCGTGGTCGAGCGGGCGGCCAGGGCCGGGGAGCCCGGCTGGCCGCCGGAGCTGGTCGCGGACCGCTCCCGCCGCTACGGCGACACCGAGCTGTTCTGGGCGACGCACCGGGGCTGAGCAGGTGACACGTCGGTGAACAGGGCTGGACGCCGGGGCCGCCTCCGGTAGTTTCCGGGCATGACCCGAGTCGTCTGCCCCGGTTCCTACGACCCGCCGACCAACGGTCACCTCGACGTGTTCGAACGGGCGTCGCGCCTGTTCGAGGAGGTGGTGGTGCTCGTCGGGGTGAACAAGAGCAAGAAGGGCCTGTTCACCGTCGAGGAGCGCATCGAGCTGCTGGCGAGCGCGGTCGGGCACCTGGGCAACGTGCGGGTCGACTCCTGGTACGGCCTGACGGTCGACTACTGCGCCGAGCACGGCGTGCAGGCGATCGTCAAGGGCCTGCGCACGGCCACCGACTTCGACTACGAGTTGCCGATGGCGCAGATGAACCAGCAGCTCACCGGGGTGGAGACGCTGTTCGTGCCGACCCGGCCCGGGTACAGCCACCTGTCGAGCTCGCTGGTCAAGGAGGTCGCGGCGTTCGGCGGCGAGGTCGTCGACATGCTGCCCCCCGAGGTCCACAAGCGCCTGCTGGTCCGGCTGGCCGAGCAGCGGGACAAGGGCTAGGAACCCGCCGCGGTCCTGGTCTCCGCTACAGCGGCAGCTTCATCCCGACGTGGCTGGCCACGAACCCGAGCCGCTGGTAGAAGCGCTGCGCGTCCTTGCGGGAGGCGTCGGTGGTGAGCTGCACCAGGACCGCGCCGCGCTCGCGGGCGGTGTCGATCGCCCACTCGAACAGCCGTTCACCGAGCCGGGCGCCGCGGTGGTCCGCGCGCACCCGCACGCCCTCGATGGTCGCCCGGGTGGCGCCCATGCGGGACAGCCCGGGGGTGAGGGTGAGCTGGAGCGTGCCGACGACCTCGCCCGCCTCCTCGGCGACGACCAGGACCTGGTGGGGATCGGCGTCGATGGCCCGGAAGGCCTCGTCGTAGCGGGGGGAGCCGGGCAGTTCGCGGCTCGCGCCCAGCGGGTCCTCGGCCAGCATCGCGACGATCGCGGGAACGTCCTCGGCTCGGGCTGGTCGGATCTCCACGTGATCAGACTGCCACAGCGGGTTCACCTCTCCGTATTGGAGTGCTCACCACATCAGGTTACTGTTGGTTAATGAGCAACATCACACTGAAGATGGTGAAGCCCCTCCTCGCGCTGGTGTTCGCAACCCTCGCCCTGCTCGGCCTCGCGGGACCGGCCACGGCTGCCCCGGCCCTGCCCGACCCGGCCGCCACCGCGCTCGCCCAGCCCGCGTGCGGCAACACGTCGAGCTACGACCTCGTCCGGCTGTCCGCCCTGCCCGTGCAGGCCACCGACACCTACGAGCTGATCCAGACCGGCGGCCCGTTCCCGTTCACCCAGGACGGCACCGTGTTCCAGAACCGGGAGGGCGTCCTGCCCGCCTGCGCGACCGGCTACTACCACGAGTACACGGTCATCACCCCGGGCTCCGGCGACCGCGGCGCCCGCCGCATCGTCACCGGCGGCGGTGGCGAGTACTTCTACACCGGCGACCACTACGGCAGCTTCTCCCTGATCGACGTCTGATTCCCGCTCGCCCCGGGACGCGGGCGCCGGGCGGGGACACGCCCGGGGCCTGCGTCCCGCCCCACCGCGCCACCTGCGGCAGAATCGGTGCGGGAGCCGTGGTGGAGGTGGAGCTGTGTACAAGGTCTTCGAGGCGATCGACGAACTGGTGACGATCCTGGAGGAGGCCAGGGGCGTGCCCATGACGTCGGGGTGCGTGGTGCCCCGCGGTGACGTCCTGGAACTGCTCGACGAGGTCCGCGACGCGCTGCCCACCGAGGTGGACGACGCCCAGGACGTGCTCGACCGCAAGGACGAGATCATCGGCGCCGCCGAGCACGCCGCCGAGTCCATGCTCAGCAAGGCCAGGCTGGACGCCGAGACCATGGTCGCCGACGCCCGCGCCGAGGCCGATCGCCTGGTCGCCGAGGCCGCCGCGCACGCCGACCGGCTCGTCGCCGACGCCCAGGACGAGGCCGACCGGGTCGCCGCCGCGGGCCGCGCCGAGTACGAGGACCTGGTCGGGCGCTCCCGCGACGAGGCCGACCGGATGACCCAGGCGGGCCGCGAGTCCTACGAGCGCGCCGTCGAGGAGGGCCGCTTCGAGCAGGGCAGGCTGGTGTCGCAGACCGAGGTCGTGCAGGCCGCGCGGACCGAGTCCGCGCGCATCCTCGACGCCACCGCCGAGGAGGCCGCCCGCCAGCGCGCCGAGTGCGACGCCTACGTCGACGGCAAGCTCGGCGAGTTCGAGGAGCTGCTCTCGCACACCCTGCGCACCGTCGGCAAGGGCCGGGTGCACCTGCGCGGCGGGATGGGCGCGGTGCCCGCCGGGGTCGCCGCCCCCGCCTTCGACGGCCACGGCGCCCCGTTCGACTACGACGGCGCCTGAGCCGCATCCGGATTTCGCCGCGGGCGCCGATTCGCGTACCCTGACCTGGTTGACCGCGTGGTCGGACGAACCCCCGCAGAAGGTGCTGACGAGCGAGCCATGTCCTCTTCCCGCAAGAGCCAGCAGGACCGACCGGTCCTGACCAGTTCCTGGGTCATCGACACCCGCGAGCTGGGCAGGCGGCCGGGGTCGAGCCGACCCGTCCGCCGCACGGCGCAGGCCAACCACGCCATCGGGCTGGAGGGCGTCATCGCCGTCCCGGCCGGTGCCGAGGTCGAGCTGGACCTGCTGCTGGAGTCGGTGGTCGAGGGCGTGCTGGTCTCCGGGACCGCGGTCGGGACCCTGGAGGGCGAGTGCTCCCGGTGCCTGGACCCGATCACCTCCGAGGTCGACGTCGACATCACCGAGCTGTTCGCCTACCCGGACAGCACGACCGACGAGACCACCGACGACGACGAGGTCAGCAGGCTCGTCGACGACCTGGTCGACCTGGAACCGGTGGTCCGCGACGCGGTCGTGCTGGCCGTGCCGCACGTGCCGCTGTGCGAACCGGACTGCGCGGGCCTGTGCGCCGAGTGCGGCGGCAAGTGGGCCGAGGTCGGGCCCGATCACCGGCATGAGACCATTGACCCTCGGTGGGCCGCGCTGCAGGAGCGGTTCCAACAGGGGTCGGGTCAGTAGTCCGCTCAGCTTCACCGCCCGAGTCCTGCACACACAGCTCGTCAGAGGAGATTCAGTCGTGGCCGTCCCCAAGCGGAAGATGTCGCGTTCCAACACCCGCTCGCGCCGTTCGCAGTGGAAAGCCAGTGCCGTGCACCTGGTGAACTGCTCGAACAAGGCGTGCCGCGAGCTCAAGCCGCAGCACATCGCCTGCCCGACCTGCGGCCAGTACGACGGTCGCCAGGTCACCCAGCCCGCGTGACCCTCCGGCGGAAGTAGAACCAGGTATGGGGGCCAAGGCGTCCCGCGGGCCCACCGCGGAGCCTGAGACGCTGCTCGACGCGCTCGGCGTCCAACTGGACGCCGAGCTGCTCGTGCTCGCCCTGACCCACCGCTCGTACGCGTACGAGAACGGGGGCCTGCCCCCGAACGAGCGGCTGGAGTTCCTGGGTGACGCGGTGCTCGGCCTGGTGGTGACCGACCACCTCTACCGCACCCACCCGGACCTCCCCGAGGGCCAGTTGGCGAAGCTGCGGGCCAGTGTGGTCAACATGCACGCGCTGGCCGGGGTCGCCCGCGGCCTCGGCCCCGGCGGCCTCGGCGCGCACCTGCTGCTGGGCAAGGGCGAGGAGCTGACCGGCGGCCGGGACAAGGCGAGCATCCTCGCCGACGGCATGGAGGCGGTCATCGGCGCGGTGTACCTGGAGCACGGGATCGACACCGCGCGCCGGGTCGTGCACAAGCACTTCGACCCGCTGCTGGCCGAGGCCCCGCTGCGCGGCGCCGGTCTGGACTGGAAGACCAGCCTCCAGGAGCTGACGGCGTCGGCGGGCCTGGGCGTCCCGGAGTACCGGGTGCGCGAGGAGGGGCCGGACCACCGCAAGGAGTTCACCGCCATCGTCGTGGTGAACGGCCAGGGCTACGGCAACGGCGACGGCCGCACCAAGAAGGAAGCCGAGCAGAAGGCCGCCGAGGCGGCCTGGCGCGAGCTCACCGAGAAGATCTCCTCGGCCGGGGACGGTGCCTGAGCTCCCCGAGGTCGAGGTCGTCCGCCGCGGCCTGCGCGACCACGTCGTGGGCAGGCACATCGCGGAGGTGGACGTCTTCCACCCGCGCGCCATCCGCAGGCACGTCCCCGGTGCGGTCGACTTCGCCGCCCGGCTGGTCGGGCACTCGTTCACCGACGCCCGCCGCCGTGGCAAGTACCTGTGGGTCGACCTCAGCTCCGGCGAGGCGGTGCTGGCCCACCTGGGGATGAGCGGCCAGATGCTGGTCCAGCCCGTGGGCGCCCCCGACGAGTTGCACCTGCGGGTGCGCGTCTCCTTCGCCGACGGCGGCCCCGAACTGCGCTTCGTCGACCAGCGCACCTTCGGCGGCCTGTCCGTGGAGGAGGTCACCGAGGTCGACGGCGTGCCCCTGCCCACCCCGGTCGCCCACATCGCCCGCGACCCGATGGACCCCGACTTCGACCCGGCGGCGGCGGTCGCCGCGCTGCGGCGCAGGCGGACCGAGGTCAAGCGCGCCCTGCTCGACCAGACCGTGGTCTCCGGCATCGGCAACATCTACGCCGACGAGGCGCTCTGGCTGGCCCGGCTGCACTGGGCCCGCCCCGCCGACGGGCTGAGCAGGGCCAAGGCGGCGGAACTGCTGACCGCCGCCACCGACGTGATGAACCAGGCCCTCCGGGCGGGCGGCACCTCGTTCGACGCCCTGTACGTCAACGTCAACGGCCAATCCGGCTACTTCGACCGGTCGCTGAACGCCTACGGCCAGGAGGGCAAGCCGTGCCCGCGCTGCGGCAGGCCCATCCGCCGCGAGCCGTTCATGAACCGGTCCTCGTTCTCCTGCCCCCGGTGCCAGCCGCACCCGCCGGGCTTCCAGCTCTGACCCACCAGGTTCCCGCACCCTGAGCTGCACTTCGTCAACTCCGCTGTTCCGCGCCTTGCGCGGTACTGCGCTTTGCGCAATAGTGTTCCTAGCGCGATACCGGGGAGGGGATCGATGGACACGAGCCAGTTGCTCAAGGGGGTGCTGGACCTCGCCGTGCTCGCCGTGCTCCAGGACGAGGACGGCTACGGGTACGACGTGCTGCGCAGGCTGCGCGGCGGCGGCATGGGGGAGGTGGGCGACGCCTCCGTCTACGGAACGCTGCGGCGGCTCTACAAGGCGGGCCTGCTCACGTCCTACGTGGTGCCCAGCGACGAGGGGCCGCACCGCAAGTACTACGGCATGAACGACGCGGGCCGGGCGCGCCTGGTCGAGTCGGAGAAGGCGTGGCGCGCCTTCCAGGAGACATTGGACGCGATTCTGCGGAAGGGGGCGGCGGCGTGAACGGCGAGATCGACACCCGCCCGGGACTGGAGGACTACCTCACCGAGGTGCGGTCGGCGCTGTCCGACCTCCCCGCCGACGAGGTCGCCGAGATCATGGAGGACGTCGAACCCAACGTCTACGAGGTCTACGGCGAAACCGGTTCCCTCCCGGCGCTCACCGCCCGCCTGGGCACCCCGCAGTCCTACGCCGACGAACTCCGCGCGGCGGGCGACTACCCACCACCGCCCCCGGCGCCGGTCCGGCGCGGGGCGGGCCGCGCCTTCCTGGCCAGGTACGTCCTGTGGATCACCGGGCTGACCCTGGTGGTGGCGCTGATCACCGGGATCGCGGTGGAGAACCGCTACGAACCGGAGCGGTTCGCGGTCCTGTTCGTCGTCGCCCTCGCGCTGCTCCCGGCGCTGTGGCTGCTGCACTCCCGGCGGGTGGGCCGCGCGGACGTCGAGGCCCTGGCCGAGTACCAGGCCGCGCGCCGGGCGGGCCGCTCCGCCGTCGAGGCGGTGCCCGCGCACATCACGGCGTACCTGCGCGGCCTGCAACCCGCGTGGTGGCTGGTGCGCATCGTGCTGCTCGCCGTGGCGCTGGTGGCGGCCCTGATGATCCGCTCCGGTGGCTTCGTCCTGATCGGCATCGTGGTGGCGGTCCTGCTGTGGTCGGGTCCGCGCGTGCGCCACGACCGCCGCTGGCTGCCGGTCGTCCTGGCCGCCAACGCGTTCACCGTGGGCGTCGCCATCGCCCTGGCCCTGTCGGTCTTCTCGGACGCGGAAGCCTCGTCCCGCCCGTACGGGTACGGGTACGCGGGCTACTCCACCTCCGGTCTCACCTACGACGGGAGCACGGTCACCAACCTGTACGCGGTGGACGCCCAGGGCAAGCCCATCCCGGTGTTCTACCTCTACGACCAGGACGGCACCCCGCTCCGCTCGTACAGCTCGACCTGCAACTCCCGGGGCGGCCTCCACTCCGAGGACACGAGCAACCGGTACCCGCAGCCCGAGGTCGACTACGGCCGGTACGGCTGCGTGGAGAGCACGACCATGCCGTTCGTGCCCCTGCCCCCGGTGGCGGGCCCGAGCCCCACACCCACCGCTCCCTCTGCGTCCACCGCACCGACCCCGCCGCCGTCGGCCGCGCCGACCTCCACTGCGCCGACCTCCACCGCACCACCCGAGACCACCACCCCGTCGGCGCCCGCCGCGCAGCCGCCGACACCACCGACCACCGGGTAGGGGAGACCCGGCGGCAGGGGGGCGGAGCGGGAGCGGGCGTCGGGGGCCCGCTCCCGCTCCGGCGTCTACCGTGTCCCCGTGACCCGAGTGCTGGTGGTGGACGACGAACCGCAGATCGTGCGGGCACTGCGCATCAACCTCACCGCCCACGGGTACGAGGTCGTCACCGCCGCCGACGGCGCGGCCGCCCTGCGCGCCGCCGCCGAACGCCACCCCGACGTGGTGGTCCTCGACCTCGGCCTGCCCGACCTCGACGGGGTCGAGGTCATCGAGGGCCTGCGCGGCTGGACCTCCGTCCCCATCCTCGTCCTGTCCGCCAGGCTCGACAGCGGCGACAAGGTCGCCGCCCTCGACGCGGGCGCCGACGACTACGTCACCAAACCGTTCGGGATGGACGAACTCCTCGCCCGCCTGCGCGCCGCCGTGCGGCGCGCGGCCCCGGTGGCGGACGAACCGGTGGTGCGGACCGCGTCGTTCACGGTGGACCTGGCGGCCCGGAAGGTGTCGCGGGCCGGAACGGAAGTCCACCTGACACCGACGGAGTGGGGGCTGCTGGAACTGCTGGCCCGCAACCGGGGCAAGCTGGTGCCGCAGCGCCAACTGCTGCGCGAGGTCTGGGGACCGGGGTACGAGTCGGAAACCCACTACCTGCGCGTGTACCTGGCCCAGTTGCGGCGCAAGCTGGAGGACGACCCCGGGACGCCCCGGCACCTGATCACCGAGGCGGGCATGGGCTACCGGCTGGAGGTCTGACCTCGACCCGCGTTGCGCGGCCGATGCTCCTGCGCCTGTGTTGAGCGGATCAGCGCTCGCGCCAGGCCAGGGGCGACACGGTGAGCGCCGCCTCGGCGATCCGGCGCCCGGTGGCCGTGGTCAGACCCGCCCGCGCGGAGTCGATCCAGCCGTCCACCCGCTGGACACCGGTGTCGCGGTACTCGACGGCTTGCAGCAGCATCTCCAGCTTGTCCGCGTCGGCCGCGCAGCGCGCCTCCGGGGACTCCCGCGCCTCGTACTCGTCCACGGCCGTGCGCACCAGTTCGCGGGCGGCGCCCGGCAGGCCAGCGGTCTGGTCGGCGGTGATCTGCCGGGGGTCGGGCTTGGTGAGGTAGCCCTTCACGGTGTGCGGCAGGTCCCCCGTACGGGTCTCCTGCGTGTCGTGCCAGAGGGCCAGGAACGCCGCTCGGGCGGGGTCGGCCCCCTCCTCCGCGGCGATCAACGCCGCGAGCTGGGCCACCCGGGCGGTGTGCTCGCCGACGGACTCCGGATCGCGAACCCCGACGTGCCACCACCCGCTGCGTCGAATGCGCTTGAGAACGCCGAGTTCATAACCGAAAGCGGCCACTGCGGTGGCGTCGGTGGTCTGGTCGGACACGGTTCTCCTACCGCTTGGCGATGCGCAAAGCATAGTGCAGGCCCGTGACTTGACTGTGGCCGATGCGCGTCAGCGGGCCTGCGGAAGCCACGCGGTCCAGGGCTTCGGCGAGCGGCTGGCGAATGGTGGCCGCATCAGTGAGCAGTGTGGGTCGGGAGGCTACCAGCGCGTGAATCGTATGCAGGTTCAGTGGTAGGTGCAGAGAAGTGGGGACCAGGCGCTCGGTGAGGTGGTGTAGCAGTCTTGTCCCAAACCAAAGGCGGGTGTCGATGTCACGCATGAAGTCGTCGCTGTTCTGCTCGCCGGGCGATTCGCCGATCCAGTGTGCCCAGTAGTTCAGGTTCACTGTCTCCGCTGTTGTGTCGGCGGTGACGGTGAGGAAGTCGTGCAGGCTGCTCTCATCGCCGGTCGATGCCAGGGCAACTGACGCGGACCGGGCTTCCATCAGGGTGGCGATGTCCCCATCCGGCGACAATCTGCGGCCTGCTCTCCGCCACTCCTCCCGGAGCCAGTCCACGATGTGCGGTCGATTGTCAAAGCTGAGCAGGTACACAGCTTGTCTGCGCAGCAGTGCATCTTCTGGATGTCTGCCCCGTTCGGCCACGGTGACCAGGTGATCGAACAACCGGCGGATTTCTTCGGTTGAAAGATGTGGTTGCCGTGTACCAGGCCCACGTCGGGGGACCTTTGGTGTGAACTCGGTCAGCTGGGACGGCGGCTTGCCGGTCAGTGGCCAAGTGATCAGATTGGTCAGGCTGCGGCGGTGTACCTGCGTCGCCAAGGGATGCACAACCGGCTCGATCCAGGTATCCGCAGCCGTGATCCCGGTGGCCAAGACCAGATCGGCTTCCAGTGCCTCTCTCAGGTGCCGTCGGGTGGAGGGTGGTGCTCCCAGGTGGATGAGTCGGTCACCGAGTCGGAAGAAGTCCCCGGCGGGCATCGCGGCGAGGGGGCGCCGCCCGGATTCCCAACTCTGCAAGGTGGTCACGTCCACACTCAACGACTCAGCCAGTCGTTCTTGGGTGAGACCTGCGGTTCGGCGGGCCAGTTGGAATACGAAACCTGAAATGACGCCGGTGGATCGCGAACCCTGACCGCTGGTCAGGGTTGTTGGTCTCTTCCGCATCCTCGCCGCCTTTCGTACCCCGGCAGTCGGGGGCGCACTCGTACTCCCGGTCGGTTTTCATAGCCGTCGGGTGATCGTAGCGTCACTTCCTGTGAACAGAGCTGAGAACAATGGCCGAATTCGCCTGGTCAACACCCACAGGCAGCCCTCGATGGCTGTGCGGGATTCAGTCTCGTCGCCGGTCGGGCTCTTGGTGGCTGCGCGCACTGGGCGTGTGAGCACTGACGAGGTGGCGATGGCCGCTTTCCCCCAGTTGGAGCGCCTGATCACAGTGTCAGACGCCGGGTGGATGTTCCTGCCGCCGCCGGTGGCGGACGGCCACTCGGTCGAGACCCATGGTGTGCGCACATGGCCTGATGGATCGGTGGACGCGATCCGGGTGCGCCACGACACCGATGCCGCCGCACTGCGCTGCGACCGCGAGGGCGAGATCACCTGGGAGCGCGGTGGGAACCTGGACGAGGTCATCGACGGGTTGTTGACGTTGCCCGCTCAAGGTGGCTGCCCTGCTCCCTCCCGGCCGTAGCGCACCTGGTTTCGCAGATGCTTTGACTCTCCGCGCTGACCGGCGCGGTGACGAAACGGAGGAGTTCACGTGATCGCTGTTGAAAAAATTCAGCGCACCACAGGCCGATCGCTGATCGATGCCGGCCTGTTCGACCGACTGGTCCGCCGGATCGGTGCGGAAGAGGAGATGGACCGCAGCCTCGCCGAGCGGGTCGTGGACCAAGCCCTCGCCTTCCTCGCCGCGTGCGCGGTCAACACCGCTGACCCGCTGGCGCCGAGTGAGTTGGTGGACGTCGGGTGGCACACGTTCATCCTGCACACGCGGGACTACGCTCAGTTCTGTCATCGCATCGCAGGCCGCTTCATCCACCACGTGCCGACGAGCGAGTACGACCGCAATGCCGATGGGGACAATGCGCGTGCCACTCTGGTACGCACCGTGGAGGCCATCGAGCGCACAGGCTTGGCCCTCGACGAGGACCTCTGGTCCACTTCGGGGTCAAAGTGCCAGAAGTGCAGCGGTTGCCACAACGGTTGTCACGACGATCCACCACCGCCACCCGCATAGTCCAGAGGAAGACAATGGCCAGTTGCCCCTGGGGCGAGTTGCCCCTGGCGGTTCGCACCGCGATTGAGGAAGCCACCGGGAAGGTGCTGCACACCGAGACCTCTCCGGCAGGCCGCAACTCCGATTTCTCGGCCGTGCTGCACTCGGCAGGCGGGACGGTGTTCTGCAAGGGGATCGCGGGTTCTGAGGGCAAGCGCGGGCGGATGCACCGCCACGAAGCGGACATCAACCCGTGGTTGCCCGGGGCTGTCACACCGGCACTGCGGTGGCGGACCGAGGCCGATGGATGGCTGCTGCTCGGGTTCGACCCTGTGCCCGGGCGGCACGCCGACCTGGCCCCCGGGTCGCCGGACCTCGTGGCCGTGGCCGCCGTGGTGACCGCCCTGACCGATGAACTGGCCCACTGCCCGGCCGAGGCGCCCCGCCTCGCCGAGCAGTGGGCCAGGTTGGCCGCGTGGCGCAGGCTCGCCGTGGACATCCCCGACGAACTCGACGGTTGGGCCAAGGCACACCTCGACTTGCTCATCGACTGGGAGTCGCGCGCGATCGAATTGGTCGACGGCGACGACCTCGCCCACACAGACCTGCACCCACTGAACATCCTTGTCGGCGGCGGCGGTGCGAAGGTGGTGGACTGGGCGTGGTCGCGCAAGGCCAATGCCGCCGTGGACGTGGCTTTCCTGATCGCCCGGCTGATCGACGCCGGACACCCGGCTCCCGCTGCGGAACGGTGGGCCGAGGTGGTGCCGGTCTGGCGCGCGACGCCCCCGGCAGCCCGTACCGCGTTCGCTGTGGCGATCGCGGGCATCTGGGCGTTCCTGCAACAGGAGCAGCCGTTGGCGCATCGCGCCGGTCTGACCGCCGCCGCGCGCACGTGGGCACGCCACCGGCTCGACGATGTGGGACCGGGTGGCTGAGCTATTGCTCAGGGAGAACGGGGGGTTGGCCCTGTTCTGCCGCCGGTGTTGCCTCACCGGGGGGCGCCTGGGGTTCAGAGGGAGCTTGGGAGTCAGTGATCGGCTCAGCGGGCGCAGCGGCCTCGGTCGCTGCCCGGGCCGCGTCCGCCGCTGCCTGTTCGGCCTTCGCCTTGGCTGCGGTGATGTGGGCGGGGGCGGGGCGGGATTCGTTGAGGCGCTGGGAGATGACCTGGGTGATGCCGTCGCCGCGCATGCTGACGCCGTAGAGGGCGTCGGCGATCTCCATGGTGGGTTTCTGGTGGGTGATGATGATGAGCTGGCTGCTGGCGCGCAGTTGTTCCAGCAGGCCGATGAGGCGGCGCATGTTGGTGTCGTCCAGGGCGGCCTCGACCTCGTCCATCACGTAGAACGGTGAGGGGCGGGCGCGGAAGATGGCGACCAGCATGGCCACCGCCACCAGCGACTTCTCGCCGCCGGAGAGCAGGGACAGGCGCTTGACCTTCTTGCCCGGCGGGCGGGCCTCGACGTCCACCCCGGTGGCGAGCATGTCGTCCGGTTCGGTGAGGATCATGCGGCCCTCGCCGCCGGGGAACAGGACGTCGAAGACCGTCTCGAACTCCCTGGCGACGTCGAAGTAGGCGGAGGTGAAGACCTCCAGGATCTTGTCGTCGACCTCCTTGATGACCGTGAGGAGGTCGCGGCGGGTGGCCTTGAGGTCTTCGAGCTGGGTGGAGAGGAACTTGTAGCGCTCCTCCAGCGCGGCGAACTCCTCCAGCGCCAGCGGGTTGACCTTGCCCAGCAGGGTCAGGTCGCGCTCGGCGCGCTTGGCCCGGCGGGCCTGGGTCTCGCGGTCGTACGGTGTGGACGGTGGGGTGGAGACCTCCTCGCCGCGCTCGCGGGCCGCCTCGTACTCGGCCAGTTCGGCGGGCGACGGCGGGACCGCCACGTCCGGGCCGTACTCGGCGACCAAGTCGTCGAGGCCGATGCCGAACGTCTCCGCGATCTTGACCTCGAGCTGCTCCAGTCGCAGGCGCTGCTCGGCGCGCAGGACCTCGTCGCGGTGCACGGCGTCGACGAGCTTCTCCAGTTCCGACGACAGTTCGCGGACCTTGGCCCGGACGTCGGTGAGGACCCGCTCGCGCTCGGCCCGCTGCGCCTGCACCACGTCGCGCTCCTCGGCGGCGCGGGCCAGCGACAGCGCGATGCGCTCCAGGGCCAGTTCGCCGCCGTCGACCACGGCCTGCGCCACGGTCGCACCGCGCTGCCGGGCGGCCATCGCGCGGGCGGCGCGCTCCCTGGCCTCGCGTTCGGCGCGGGCGGCGCGGCGGAGCTGGTCCGCCTTGCCCTGCAGCGCGCGGTGGCGCTCCTCGGCGGTGCGCAGCGTCAGCCGCGCCTCCATCTCCTCCTGCCGCGACGAGGCCAGCGCGCCCGCGTACTCGTCGCGCTCGGCGGAGTCCGGTTCGTCCTCGACCTGCTCGTCCTGCACGACCGCGAGGCGCTCCTCCAGGTCGGCGAGCTTGACCAGCGCCTCCTCCCGGCTGGCCTCGACCTTGCCGCGCTGGGTCAGGGCCCGCTCCACCTCGGCTTCGGCCGAGCGGACGACCTGGCGCAGCCGGTTGAGCCGCTCCGACGACCGGGCCGCGCGGACCTTCGCGTCGTTCATCAGCTCCTTGACCGCGGTCACGTCGTCGCGGCGGGCCTGCTGCTCGGCGCGGGCGCCCTCCAGCGCCGCCGCCGAGTGCTCCAGCGCCCGCTCGGCCGCGGCCAGCTTGCCGTTGGCCTCGTCCACCGCGGCCTGCACCTCGATGACGCTCTGCGCCCGCTCCGAACCGCCGATCGCCCAGTGCGCGCCCAGCAGGTCGCCCTCACCGGTCACCGCCCGCACCTGCGGGTGCTCGGCGACCAGCGCCCGCGCCGACGGCAGCGCCTCCACCACGGCCACCAGGTCCAGCGCCCGGTGCACCGCGGGCAGCAGCGCCTCGGGCGCGCGCACCAGGTCGACCGCCCAGCGCGCGCCCGGCGGCAGCACCGGCCACCCGGACCGGTCGACGGTGAACGCGCCGCCGACGAGCAGACCGGCTCGGCCCGCGTCCCCGGCGCGCAGCATCCGCAGCGCCTCCACCGCCCCGTCCGGGTCGGCGACGGCGACCGCGTCGGCCACCGGGCCCAGGGCGGCGGCCAGGGCGGCCTCCGCACCCGGTTCCACGGTCAGCAGCGCGGCCACCGACCCGAGCAGCCCGGGCAGGCGGTCGGCGGCGGCGAGCAGCGCGCCCGCGCCGTCCTTGCGGGCCAAGCCCAGCGACAGCGCGTCGACCCTGGCCCTCCACGAGGCGATGTCGCGCTCGGCCTGCCGCTCGGCCCGGACCAGCTCGTCCACCCTGGCCCTGGCGGCGTCGCTCGCTTCCACCGCCCGCTGGTGGCGCTCGGCGAGGCCCGCGTCGTCGGTGTCCTCGACCTCGGTGCCCGCCTGCTCCTCGGCCAGTTCCTCGGCGGCGACCTCCGCGCGCTCGCGGGCCTCGCCGAGGGCGACCGACAGCCGCTCGATCTCCTCGCCGGTCGCGTTCGCCTTGCTGCGCAACGCCTCCACCTGACCGGACAGCCTGGCCAGGCCCTCGCGGCGGTCGGCGATGGCGCGGACCGCGGCCAGGTGCGCCTTCTCCGCCGCCTGCACCATCCGCTCCAGCTCGGCGCGGCGCTCGGTCGACTCGGCCAGGGTGTAGCGGGCCTCGGCGACGGCCTCGAACAGCTCGGCCTCGCGCATGGCCGTGTGCTCGGCCTCCTCCTCCAGCTCCTCCGGGTCGCGCCCGCCGCGCGGGGCCTCGCCCGCCGCCGACAGGTGCCGGGCGCGCTCGACGGCCAGGCGGACCGTGCCGCGCAGCCGCTCCTCCAGCGCGGAGAGCCGGTACCAGGTCTCCTGGGCGGCGGCGAGCTTCGGCGCGTCGACCGCCAGGTGCTCCTCCAGCTCGGCCTGCCGGGCGTGGCCGATCTCCAGGGCCTGCTCGACCTCGGCGCGCTTGCGCCGGGCGGTGGCCTCGTCGGCCTCGTCGCGGGCGATGTCGGCGCGCTGGGTGACCAGGTCGTCGGCGTGCAGGCGCAGCCGGGCGTCGCGCAGCTCCGACTGCACCGACTGGGCCTTGCGGGCGATCTCGGCCTGCTTGCCCAGCGGCTTGAGCTGGCGGCGCAGCTCGGCGGTGAGGTCGGTGAGCCGGGTGAGGTTGGCCTGCATCGCGTCGAGCTTGCGGATGGCCTTCTCTTTGCGCTTGCGGTGCTTGAGGACGCCCGCGGCCTCCTCGATGAACGCGCGGCGCTCCTCCGGCTTGGACTCCAGGATGGCGCTGAGCTGGCCCTGCCCGACGATGACGTGCATCTCCCGGCCGATGCCGGAGTCGCTGAGCAGTTCCTGCACGTCCATCAACCGGCAGCCGTTGCCGTTGATCTCGTACTCGCTGGCGCCGTCGCGGAACATCCGGCGGGTGATGGACACCTCGGCGAACTCGATCGGCAGCGCGCCGTCGGCGTTGTCGATGGTCAGCGTCACCTCGGCGCGGCCAAGCGGGGCGCGGCCCGCGGTGCCCGCGAAGATGACGTCCTCCATCTTGCCGCCGCGCAGGCCCTTGGCGCTGCCCTCGCCCATGACCCAGCGCAGCGCGTCGAGCACGTTGGACTTGCCGGACCCGTTGGGGCCGACGACGCAGGTGATCCCCGGCTCGAACTTCAGCGTCGTCGCCGAGGCGAAGGACTTGAACCCCTTCAGCGTCAGGCTCTTGAGGTGCACTGGGCGGGACCCTCCAGGTTACCGACTGCTGCCGCGATCCGGATGAGACTACCCGGGGCCCGCGGCGAGGTCCCCCAGGTGGGGGCCGACGCGGTCAGGCGGGTGCGGGCACGTCGACCAGCACGATGTCGTCGTCGGTCACCACCTCGACCCGGCTGATGCTGGACCGGTCGATGGAGGTGCTGCCCGGGATCTCCTCGTCCTGCCCGCCGCTGCCCCACCAGCCCGCGACCTCGCGGTTGCCGTCGCGGCCGCGCACCACCAGCTTGCACGGCTTGCCCGGCGGCACGTCGCGTAGCTTGATCTTGACCTCGGTGCCCCAGGAGCGGTCGATGAGCCGCACGTCCGCGCGGACCCCGCTGGCCGAGTCGGTCGCCGACCAGCTCACCGACGGCGGGGTCGACGCCGGTTCCTGGCGCAGCACCTCGAAGCCAACGAGCCCGGCCGCGGCCAGCACGACCACCGCCGCGGCCGCGCTGAGCAGCACCTTCCGCTTCGCCCACACCCCGCGGCGCGGCTCCGGCTCCGAGACGACCAGCAGGTCGGCCTCGGTGGGCTCCACGGCGTCCTCGAAGTCCTCCACGCGCACCCGGTGCAGCAGCCCCGGCAGCGGCGAGAGCCGCACCAGCTCCCCGCGGCAGGCGTCGCACCGGTGCAGGTGCGCCTCGAAGTCGGCGCGCTCGGCCGGGTCCAGCGCGCCGAGCAGGTAGGCGCCGAGGGACATCGTCTTCGTGCAGGTCACAGCTCCGTCACCCCCCGCTCCTCCAGGGCGTCGCGCAGGGCGCGCAACGCGTAGAACGACCTCGACTTGACCGTGCCCGGCGGCACCCCCAGCACCTTCGCCGCCTCCGCCACGGTCCGCCGCCGGTAGAACAGCTCGGCGATGACGTTGCGGTGGTCGCGCGAGAGCGCCCGCATCGCCTCGGCCACCTGCCAGCCCTGCAGGACCTGCTCGAACTCGTCCCCGGCGCGCGGCCAGTCCTTGTCCTCGATCGGCACCTCGGCGACCCGCGCCCGCTGCCTGCGGTAGCCGGTGATCACCAGGTTCCGCGCCACCGTGTACAGCCACGGCCCGGCCTTGTCGGCCTCCAGCGTCCCGGCGTTGCGCCAGGCGCGCAGCAGCGTCTCCTGCACCACGTCCTCGGCGCGCTGGTGGTCGCCGCCCACCGCGCGCAGCGCGTAGCCCAGCAGCGGCCGCCGGTAGCGGTCGTAGAGCTCGCGGACGAAGACGTCGTCCTCCTCGGGGGTGGGCACGCCAGGGACTACGCCGTCCGCCGCCCCCCGGTTCACCGCTCGACGAAACCGGGCAGGTCTCCCTTGGCGGCTCCCCACTGCTCCACCACCACCTCGACGGACCCCGGCGACCGGCCCGACCGCAGCACGGCCAGCAGCTCGTCGCAGCGCGCCCGGGTGCCCTCGGCCACCACCTCGACCCTGCCGTCGGCGGTGTTGCGGGCCCAGCCGACCAACCCCAGCTCCAGCGCCCGGGACCGGGTCCACCACCGGAAGCCGACGCCCTGGACGGTGCCGCGCACCCACGCCGTCAGCCGCACATCCGGTTCCCCGGCCACCTCGGACACCCCGCTATCGTGCTGTACACCAGACCCGTCACCCGCCCGCGCCCGGGCGGGTGGTTTTGTCGCCGGGTGATACGTTACCGCGTCGTGACGTGCGTCCCGACCGCGATCCGGCGCACCGCCGGGCCGCGGGGCGGCGCCGGGAGTGGCACCGGAAGTCCAGGAAGGGTTAACGGTTCATGTCTGATCCGATCGACCGGGCCGAGGTGGCCCCGCCCGAGGACCGGCCCGGCCTGCGCCGCTCGTCCTACGCCATCCTCGGTGTCTCCGGTGTGGTGCTCTCCACCGTGTTCGCCGCCGTGGCCGCGTTCGCCAACGGCGGGAGCGGCCAGTCGGTCCCCACGCGGGTGAACGAGGAGGTCCAGGTCGGCTCCTCGCGCACCACCGGGTCGACGCCGACCACCGCGAGCAGCACCAGCACG
>NZ_JAJCXD010000046.1:0-25861 GCF_021056305.1 Actinokineospora sp. PR83 | reverse complement strand
CGACGCGTTCGTCCTGTTCTCCTCCGCCGCCGCCACCTGGGGCGCGGTCGGGCAGGGCGCGCACGGGCTGGTCTGCGCGGGCCTGGAGCAGTTGGCCCGCGACCGGCGCGCCCGCGGCGCGACCGCCACGGCCGTGGCCTGGGGCCCTTGGCCCTCGGTGGACGCCGAGTCCGACGCCGCGCTCCTCGGGCGCGGCCTGCGCCCGATGCCCGCCGGCACCGCCCTGGCCGCCCTCGCCGCCGCGGTCGGCGCGGGGGAGGAGCCGGTGGTCGTCGCGGACGTCGACTGGCCGCGCCTGGTCGAGTCCTGGGCCGCGCTGCGCCCGCCCACCCTGTTCCGCGAGCTGCACACCGTGCAGGACACAGTGGACACCGAGGACGCCGGGGCCGCGCGCGGGTTCGGCGAGCGGCTGGCCGCCGTCCCCGCTGCCGAGCGCGCCGCCGCGCTGCTCGACCTCGTCCGCTCGCACGCCGCCGCCGCGCTCGGCCACGCCGGGCCCGAGGACGTCGAGGCCGACCGGTCCTTCCTGGAGTCCGGCTTCGACTCGCTGACCGCGATGGACCTGCGCGACCGCCTGCGTGACGACACCGGCCTGGCCCTGCCCGCCACCGTCCTGTTCGACCACCCCACCCCGGTCGACCTCGCGGAGCGCCTGCGCGCGGAGTTCGACGGCGGCCCCGCCGGGGTGCCCCACGCCGCGGGCCCCGGGCTGCTCACCGAGCTGTACTCCGCCGCCGTCGCCGCAGGCAAGCTCGACGAGTTCCTGCCGCTGGTCAACGACATCGCGGCCTTCCGGCCCGGCACCACCGACCTCGACCGGCTCGCCCCGCAGCCCCCCGTGCGGCTGAGCCGGGGCGACACCGCGCCCACCCTGGTCTGCGTGGCCGGGCTGTCCCCGATCTCCGGCGCGCACGAGTTCGCCAGGGTGGCGGGGTCCCTGCGCGGCGTGCGCGAGGTGTTGGCCCTGCCGCTGCCCGGCTTCGTCGCAGGCGAGCTGGTCCCGGCCGACTCCGACACCGTCCTGGCCTTCCTCGCCGCGACCCTCGACGAGCACGTCGACGGCCCGGTCGTGCTCGTCGGCCACTCCGCCGGGGCCATCACCGCGCACGCGCTGGCCCAGCACCTGGAGGGCCGCGGCAGGCCGGCCGCCGGGCTGGTGCTGCTGGACCTCTACTCCTGGGAGAACGCCGCGCCGATGGTCGAGTGGCGCGGCGAGCTGGTCGAGGGGGTGCTCGACCGGCAGGAGGCCTACGTCCCGGTCGACGACACCCGGCTGACCGCCTCCTCGGCCTACTACGAGCGGTTCCTGGACTGGAAGCCCGCGCCGCTGACCGCGCCCACGCTGCTGGTGCGCGCGTCCGAGCCGCTGGGGGAGTGGACCGACGACAGTTGGCGCACCTCCTGGCCGTTCGAGCACACCGGCGTCGACGTGCCGGGCAACCACTTCACCATGGTCGGTGAGCACGCCGCGCACGTCGCGGCCGCCGTGGAGCGCTGGCTCACCGACCACGTCGCGAGGGAGAGCGAATGAACCCGACGCACGCTGTCGTCCTCGGCGGCGGCCTCGCCGGGACGCTGGCCGCCGCCGCCCTGGCCGGGCACACCGACCGGGTCACCGTGGTCGAGCGCGACGCGCTGCCCGACGGCCCGCGCCCGCGCCGCGGCGTGCCGCAGGCCCAGCACCTGCACGTGCTCATGTCCGGCGGCGCCCGCGCGATGGACGAGCTGCTGCCCGGCACCACCGACCGGCTGCGCGCCCGCGGCGCGCACCGCTTGGGCGTGCCCGAGGACGTGGTGACGCTGTCCGCCGACGGCTGGCAGCACCGGTTCCCGGCCACCGAGTTCATGATCACCTGCACCCGCGACCTGACCGACTGGACCGTCCGCGAGGCCGCCATCGCCCTGCCCGGGGTGACCGTGCGCGCGGGCGAGGTCGACGGGTTGGCGGGTACCGCGGGGCGGACCACCGGCGTTGTCGTCGACGGCGAGGTCGTGCCCGCCGACCTCGTGGTCGACTGCACCGGCCGCGCCTCGCGCCTGGGCCACTGGCTGACCGCCCTCGGCGCCCCGGAGCCCGCCGAGCAGGTGGTCGACTCCGGGCTGGCCTACAGCACCCGCGTGTTCGCCGCCCCACGCGGTGCGGAGACCGGCTTCCCGGTGGTCAACGTCTTCGCGGATTACCGCAGCGGGCAGCCCGGCCGCTCGGCCAGTCTCGTCCCGGTCGAGGACGGGCGGTGGATCATCAGCCTCACCGGCACCCGGGGCGCCACCCCACCGGTCGACGAGGCGGGTTTCGCCGAGTACGCCGCCTCCCTGCGCGACCCGGTGATCGCCCACCTCATGCGCGCCGCCGAGCCGCTGACCGCCCCGCGCGCCTCGCGCAGCGCCGCCAACCGCAGGCTGCACTGCGGGGGCGAGGGCTGGCCGGAGGGCCTGGTCGCCCTCGGGGACTCCGTGGTGGCGTTCAACCCCGTCTACGGCACCGGCATGTCCTCGGCCGCCCGCTCCGCGGTGGCGCTGTCCCGCGCGCTGCGCGAGCACGGCCACGCCCCGGGCCTCGCCGCGCGCGCCCAGCGCGCCATCGCAGAGGTCGTGGAGACGCCGTGGACCGCGGCCACCACCCAGGACGTCCGCTACCCCGACTGCCGCACCACCCTGGTCGACCGGGCCGCGCTGGTTCCCACGGCGGAGGCGGAGAACATCTCCCGCTGGGTGGGCGCGCTCGCCCTGCGGCACCCCGTGGTCAACGCCGCCATGACCGAGGTCATCACCGTCAACTCGACCTTCGCCGCGCTCCGGCGGCCCGAGGTCGTCGCGGCCATGACCGGCGCGGGCGCCCGCCCGGCCCTGCGCGAGGTGCCCTTGCGCGACGACGAGTGGCGCGTGGTGCGGGGGGCGCTCCCGACGGGCTGAGCGCCCCGGGCGTCCTCAGCGGACGAACTGGCCCTGCTGGGCGTCCAGGACGGGCACGTACCGGTCGAGCACGTCCTGGTACCCCAGCGCCCCGAGCCCGGACCTGCCGGTCAGCTCGCGCAGCCGGGACACCCGCACCACGTGGTCGCTGCGGCGGTCGACGAGGTCGAACTGCGGGACGACCCCCAGCAGCCCGGTCACGTACTGGACGATGTCGAGCACCGGCACCGACACGCCGGAGGCGACGTTGACGACCTCGCCGGTGACACCGGCGGCCAGCAGCGCGTCCAGCGCGGCCAGGAAGTCCTGCACGTCCATCAGGTCGCGGCGGGCGCGGGTGAAAACGCGGACGACGCCCGAGCGGGCGTCGCGGATGAGGGTCGGGACGAGCTGGTGCGCGGGCTGGTCCGGTCCGACGAGGTGGGTCAGGCGCAGCACCAGCCACCGGCAGCCGCTCTCGCGCACCACCTGCTCCATGTCCCGCTTGTGCCTGCCGTAGGGCGTGGTGCCCTCGTGCGCGCAGCCCTCCTCGCCCAGGCAGCCCGGCGTGCCGTACACCGCGGCCGAGGCCGTCGACAGCAGCACCAGGACCTCACCGCGCTCGCGGCAGCTCCGGGCGGTCTCGGCCACCAGGGCCCGCTCCCTGGCGAACGCCGCGTCGTGGTCGCCGGTGGACACCAGCGACACCCCCGCCGCCAGCACGACGGCGCCGGGGTGGCGGTCGACCAGGGTGCTCAGGTGTCGCGCCAAGAACCCGTTCCCGATGATCCGCATGTGGCACCGTCCACTGAGAGCGCTGTCGCGCGCCGGTCAACGGACTGTGGTGCCGGTACGCCCTGACAAAGCTGCTTTCTAGCGCACAGCAACGGGTCCGGATCCCCCTGCGCATCCCCTACCGCGCGCGCGGACGACCCCTGTTCGCCTCGGTCGAGCTGCTGATGGACGTGCCCGCTGCTCCGATCGGGGGTGGGGGAAGGCCCACCGGGTCGTGGGCGTACACGGATGTCGCCGCGGGCCGGTGGGCAATAACCTTGTCCCCAAGATCGCGGGAAGTGGAGGGATCGCGACGATGCCGATCATCGAAGTCGAGCACCTGGCCAAGCGGTACGGCGACCACGTCGCGCTGCGCGACGTGACGTTCTCCGTCGAGGAGGGCGAGGTCTTCGGCATCCTGGGCCGCAACGGCGCGGGCAAGACCACGACCGTCGAGTGCCTGGAGGGCCTGCGCCGGGCCGACGCCGGGCGGATCAGCGTCCTGGGCATGAACCCCGCCGAGCACCCCGCCGCCCTGCGCGCCGACCTGGGCGTGCAGCTGCAGGAGAGCGCGCTGCCGGACAACATGAAGGTCTGGGAGGCGCTCGACCTCTACAGCTCCTTCCACGCCCACCCCGCGGACTGGAAGTCCCTGCTGGAGGAGTGGGGCCTGGCCGAGAAGCGCAACGCCCGCTTCGGCAAGCTCTCCGGCGGGCAGAAGCAGCGGCTGTTCATCGCCCTGGCCCTGGTCGGCAACCCCAAGGTCGCCATCCTCGACGAGCTGACCACCGGGCTGGACCCGCAGGCCCGCCGCGACACCTGGCACCTCATCGAGCGCATTCGCGACCGGGGCGTCACCGTCCTGCTCGTCACGCACTTCATGGACGAGGCCGAGCGGCTCTGCGACCGGGTGGCGGTCTTCCACGACGGCGCGGTCGCCGCGGTGGACACCCCGGCCGCGATCGTCGCCCGCGCGGGCGGCGACCAGCGCGTCAGCTTCACCCCGTCGGCCCCCGTCGGCGACGACACCCTGCTGGCGCTGCCCGGCGTCGCGGGCGTGGACCGCAAGGGCGGGTCGGTCAGCGTCACCGGCTCCGGCGACCTGCTCCAGGTGCTGACCACCGCGTTGGCCCGCCTCGACGTCGTCCCGACCGGGCTGCAGGTGCACCAGGCCGGGTTGGAGGACGCGTTCCTCGCCATGACCGGTGCCGCCCCCGCCCCCACCCAGACCGAGGAGGCCGCCCGATGAACGCCCTGGGCAAGATGACCTTCACCGAGACCAAGCTCATGCTGCGCGACCCCGCGACCGCGGTGATGACGCTGGCGTTCCCGCTGTTCCTGATGACGATCTTCGGCATCATCCCCGGCTTCCGCCAGCCCTACGACGGCTTCGGCGGGGCCGCGGTGATCGACACGTTCATCCCCGGTGTCACCGTGCTGGTGGTGCTCGCGGTGCTGGGCCTGAGCATCATGCCGGTGTACCTGGCCACCTACCGCGAGCGCGGCGTGCTGCGCAGGCTGGCCGCCTCGCCGGTCTCGCCGACGCTACTGCTGGTCGCCCAGATCCTCGTCAACGTGCTGCTGGCCATCGCCGCGGTCGTGCTGCTGATCGTGTTCGCCCGCTTCGCCTTCGGCGTCAAGCCGCCCGGCAACCCCGCGGGCTTCGTGCTGGCGTTCGTGCTCAGCACCACCACCGTGCTGTCGCTGGGCCTGCTGATCGGCGCGGTGGTCAAGAGCAGCAAGTCCGCGACCGCGATCGGCTTGGCGGTGATGTTCCCGCTGCTGTTCCTCGCGGGCGTGTGGACCCCGGTCGAGCTGCTGCCCGGCCCGCTGTCGGCCATCGGCACCGCCACCCCGATGGGCGCGGCCCTGCAGGCCATCCGGGACTCGTGGAGCGGCGACTTCCCGCCCGCGCTGCAACTGGGCCTGATGGCGGCCTACACGGTCGTGTTCAGCGCCATCGCCGCCCGCACCTTCCGCTGGGAGTAGCGCGCGGGACCGGGCGCCCTCGCCATGCCCCGACGAGGACGCCCGGTGTCCCGGCCCGCGGGCCGCTGGTGGATCAGGGCAGGGTGTCCAGGAACGGCCGGTGGCCGTTCTGGAACCAGCGGTCCCGGTTGATCGACCACGTCATCAGCCCCCCGCAGGGCAGGTGACGCCCCGCCGCGCAACGCGTAGCCCCCGCAGCTCTGGTGGCGGGTCAGGCAGCTCAGCGCCTGCTGCACGGCGGCGGGCGCGGTGTGGCCGTTGCCCGCACTGACCGCGGCGGCCACCCCGAACGCGATCTGGTCCTCGCGCAGGCCCGGGAACACCTGACCGGTGTCGACGACGGGGAACCCGGCTTCGAGCATGTCGGTCATGGCGATGTGGAAGTCCGCGCCGCCCACCATGTGGTACCGGCCGTCCAGTCCCATCACCGGACCGGAGTTGTAGTCCTGGACGTGCAGCACGGTCAGCGCGTGGATCACCGGTAGGTAGGAACCGGTCCGGTTGTCCCCGGGCGCCGGTGCCGCCGTAGAACTGGTGGCCACTCGGACGAAGAAGGTCTCCGGCGCCATCGACAGCACGAAGCCGGCGCCGTAGCGGAACTTCAGCGACCGCAGCGCGGCGACGAGGTTCACCACCACCGGCGTGGTCGGGTTCCGGAAGTCGGTGTCCCCGACGCACCACCAACCGCCGCCGCGACGACGGCAACCGCACCCGACGAAGCCCCACCACGTTGTGCACACCGCCGGGATCGGCGGTGTGCACAACCAGCCCCACCGCACACCGCCACAGCGGGCACCGGCCGGGACAACGGGGCAGGACTCGGAGGCAGACCCAGCGGCGGGATCACGTCAGGGCTCACCACGACCACCCCCGAACGGGGTGGATCAACCCGGAACGGGTGTCGAAGTGCCACTCAGTACAGCAGGCAAAAATGTGCGGATTCCCCACTGAGAAGTGTCCGAGGGTGGGCCCTGGCCCCCACGACTCACACTTGGTACGTGAGCCTGGTGCCGAACTGGCCCCACTGCACCGGTGTGCTCACGTCGAAGTCGGTAAACCATCTGACTCGCTGACGTCCCCCACCAGCTCCCAACTGCCAGCAGCCCAGTCCGATTGGGGAGATGGTTCGACCGGTGTTGCACAGGACGCGCTCATCCACGTGTTCAGGTGGGTAACACGGGCCGCCCTTCGCGCGACGTGGGGGCTGTGAAGCGGGTGATCGTGGTCGCGTTGGTCTTGGTGGGTCTTGGGGTGGGGGCGTTCTTCGTGCTCAACCGGGGTGAGGCGGCTCCAGTCGGGGGGAGTCCGGTAGCAGTGGCTGAGCCAGAGAGCGAGTCGGGTGAGATCGCCGCAGCGCTCCAGCGGCTCAAGACCGACCCAGCATCGCTTGTCGCCACCAACAGCGCCGAGGAGGTCGCCGGGCGGGCTGGTCAGGGCGTGCCTCCTGGGACGGACATCAAGGTCGACGAGGGCTCCTGGGAGCCTGACGGGGCCGGGGGTGGCGTCATCGCCGTGACCCTCACGCCGCCGGGAGGCTCACCGCAGGTCTATGCGGCCGTCATGGTTCTCGAGGACGACGGGTGGAAGGTGCTCGCCACCGCTCCCGTAGAGGGGGCGCCGTGAAGCGGCTCATGGTCCTCGCGCTCGCCGCCGCCGCGTGTGTCGCGGCGCCAAACGCCCATGCCCAGGGCGGTGACCCCGTTGCATACAAGTGTCCCGGGGTGCAGCTCGCCCCCGCCCTCAATGACGACAAGAACCCAGACGGAACCACCGTGCGGATCACCCCCGACTCGCGCGGCAAGTACGTCCCCGTCGTCGTCGTGCATGGGTGGACCGGGAAGTCCACCCATGACGACAAGCGGGAGGGCGCCTTCTCGCACAAGATCGATCTGACCACCAACCAGCTCGGGACCGTGCAGGCCGCTCGCTCGCTCGTCGGCCAGTTCCAGCGCAACCCCGGCGCCGCCGTGTTCACCTTCGACTACCACCAGCGGTCGGCCAACTGGGTCGACGACGCGCAGATCGGGCCTGCGCTCGGCGCGGCCATCGACTGCCTCCACGAGGCCAGTGGCGAGAAGGTCATCGTCGTCGCGCACTCCATGGGCGGGTTGGCCACCCGTCACGCGCTGGGACAAGAGCCGGGCCGGGCCGACAAGGTGAGTTCCGTGGTCACCTTCGGTACCCCCAACACCGGCTCGCTCGTCGCCATGCTCGCCAATGCGGTCGTAACCGGTGCCGGCGTCACCAAGCAGGGCGCGGTGCTGCGGATGCTACTGGCCGCCTGCGGGACGGCGGCCACCTCAAACCTCGACACGGGCACGCCCTGCGACATCCTCCCCGCCCAGGTGCGCGCCGCCGACTCGGCGGCGGGGCGGGCGCTGCGGTCCGGGTCTTCGCAGCTCAAGGCGCTCAAGCCGTTCCCGGACAAGGTGCGGGTGCACGCGCTGGCCGGGGACACGGCCTTCACCGTGCCCAAGATCGGGTGGTTCGCCCTGCCCTGGGAGACCGACAACGTGCCGATGGGCGACCTGGTCGTCATGACCGACTCGGCCACCCAGGGCGCGGACGCGGTGACCAAGGCGTCGTGCAGCTATCAGCTCAGCCCGGTCCGCGGGGCGACGGACGCTATCGGCCTGGCCATGCGCGTCATCTCCCGCAACGACGTCGCGCAGCCCGTGACCTCGGCGATGGGCGCCTGCTTCCACGGCAACCTCATGCGCTCGATCCAGCTGACCAACGAGGCCACCGGCATCGTCAACGACGACATAGCGGGCCGCGCGCCCAAGACCACCGTGCGCAACGTGACCCCCGTGGACGAAGCGGGCAACCCGGCCCCGGGCTACACGGTCACCGACGAGCCGGACGAGATCGATTGCAGCGTGAACGGGGCCTCCTACCCCTCGCCCGCCTCTGTCGGGAAGAACATCGTTACCTGCTCGCCGGGCGCTGCCTCGGTCGATGTCTGCTGGGCCCAGCCCGACCGCTACACCGCCCTGTGCGCCTGGGATCCAAGGGAAAAGACCCTCCGCAGGCACCGCTCCACCACCCCGTTGTTCCCCGTCGGACCAGCCGAGGATCCAGCCCCCTGGGCCATCGACCTGGACAATGGCGACAAGTGCCGCATCCGCAACGGCGGCTCCTGGCCTGGCCGCTCGGACGACCTCGTCGGCGCGTACGCCTGCTCGGGCCAAGACAACGTCGTGCTTGCCCCGCAGGCCGGAGACGCCCCAACGATCGACAAGACCGCGGGCGCGTGGACCGTCCAGTACGGGGTGCTCGACGATAAGGCCTCGGGCTCGCCCGCGCCGGAGACGGTGGGTGTGCGGGTGGCCTACTTCGCTGCCTCGCCCTGAAGCAGCAGCTCGTCGACCCGGTCCAGCGAGAGGTCGGCGGTCGCGAACTCCGTCAGGACGCGTTCGGGCGCGCAGCAGCGTCTCGATCTCCGAGCGCGCGATCACGACCGTGTCCGCCATCAGCCCCAGCCGGATTCGGTCCGGCGTCCCGCGCATGTCCAAGTACATGCCATGTCCTCGGAGTCCGACACCGCGGGCCACGTCAGCTCCGACGCGCCGGCGACGACCCGGCGCCGGTTGTCCGGGATCAGCTCGTTCTGCCGCTACCTCGCTCGCCATGACCTCGCCGGCGCCAACCCCACCGTCGGAGTGCAGCGCCCGACCGTGGACCCGGACCACACCGTCACCGTCGGCCTGTCCCGGGAGGAGGCCCGCGCCCTGGTCGCCGCCGCGGACGTCGACACCGGGCCGCAGCGGCTGCGCACCCGGGTGGTGGTGCGGCTGCTGGTGCATAACGCCCTGCGCGTCGACGAACTCGCCGCCGCGAACATCGCCGACCTCGGCCACGACCGCGGGCACCGGAGCCTGGAGATCACCGGCAAGGGCAACCGCAAGGTCAAGATTGCCATCACCCGCCCACCGGCGCCGCCCTCGACGACTACCTCACCGACCGCGCCCAACCTGCATCTCCCCGCGGTAGGCGGGGTCGTGTTCCTGGACCGCCGCCGCCTGGGCCGCCCCCGTGGTCAGGGCCTGCCGGTCGAACGGGTCGGTGACCGGGACCAGCAGGGCGCCCTCGGCGCCGGCGCGCTCGACCAGCAGGTCCAGGTGTTCATCGGGCACCGGCCAGGAGGAGTACCGGCGCCGGTCGGTGCGGCGGCGGGTCAGGGCGGCGGCCAGGGCGATGTCGGAGTCCTCCGGGGCCCGGTGGTGGGTCTCGACGGCGGCGAGGTGGTCGGCGTCGGCGGGGTTGGGCAGCAGGTGCACCCTGGCCGCCAGGCCGAGCCCGGCGAGTGCGGTCCGCAGGTGGTGCAGGGCGGCACCGCAGCTGAGCAGCAGGTCCCGGCCGTCGGGGTCGGTGGCGGGCAGGGCCCGGGTGCGGTCGGCCATCAGGTGCACCGAGTGCTCGCCGACCAGCCACCGCCAGGGTTGCGTGTTGTGCACCGACGGGGCCCGGCAGGCCAGGGCCAGGGCGTCGCGCACGGTCTTGGGGTCCATCGGTGGTCCTCTCAGCGGGTGTTCTCAGGCCCGGTCGGCGGGGATGATCGCGACCGGGCAGTGGGCGTGCCGCACGACCTCGGCGGCGAAGGCCCCGACCCCGTCGGCCAGGCGCGGAGCCGTGTGGTGGGCGCCGATGACGACCAGCAGCGTGTCCCGCGCGGCCTCGGCCAGGACGCGGCCGGAACGGCCGGGGACCTCGGCCAGGTCGACCTGGCCGTGGGCGACGGTCTCGGTGGACACCTCGTCGACGAGGCGGGCCAGCGCGGCGGCGTCGTGGTCGGGGTGGGGCGCGCCGTGGGGCTGGATGCCCATCGACATGGCGGGCACGAACGCGGCCTCCGGCGCGTGCACGTGCACGGCGGTGACGCGGGCACCGGCGTACCGCCGCGACTGCGCGACGGCCCAGCGCAGCGCGGCCACGCCGGCGGGCGAGCCGTCGAAGCCGACGACGATGGTGTTGTCGTGGTGGGACATGTCTTCCTCCGGTTCGGATCAGGTGTGCAGGTCGCGGCGGGCGAAGACCACGGCGGCGGCCACGGTGGCCGCGACCGAGGCGGTGGCGATGAGGACGGCCCCGAGCACCGGGAACCCGTCGGTCAGCGCCGCTCCCGGGGCGGCGGTGAACGGGGACAGGACCCGCCACGGGTGCAGCCAGCCGACCCGTTCGCCGAGGGAGGAGACGAGGAAGGTCAGCAGCGCCAGGCCGGTGCCGACCGCGGTGGCCGCGCCGCGCCTGCCGGTGGCCGCGCCGACGGCCAGGGCCACCGCGCCGAACACCGCGGCGATCAGCGTGCTGACCGCGACCGCGCCCAGCACGCCGCCGACGCCGACGTCCAGGTCGGCCAGCAGGGACCCGGTGAGGACGGTGACCGCGAGGACTGCGGCGCACAGCAGCAGGTTCAGCAGCACCGCGAGTCCCTTGGCGGCCAGCAGCGCGGTGCGCGAGATGGGGTTGGCCAGCAGGAACTCCAGGGTTCCGCCGCGCTCGTCGACCGCGGTGGCCGCAGAGGCCTGCGACACCGCCAGGCCGATGAGCATCAGCGGTACGGTCAGGCTGAACAGCTCGGCCCGCAGGTAGCCCGGGCCGGTGGCGAAGTCGCCGCCGATGTCGAACAGCGTGCGCAGCGCGGGCGGGTAGTTGTCCATCAGCCGCACCAGGTCGGCGGCGACCGCGCGCACTGCCGGGTAGGCCGACAGTTGCAGCGCCGACAGCAGGAACACCCCGAGCGTCCACGCCGCGGTGTTGGCCCGCGTCCGGCGCAGGGCCAGCCGCAGCAGGGCTGGGAGTCGGGTCAGCTCAGTGCGCATGGGTCCGGTGCCTCTCCACGTAGTCGACGAACGCGTCCTCCAGGTCAGGCTCGTGACCGGTGACCGACCGCGGGTCGTGGTCCGCGGCCACCCGCAGCAGCTCCGCGACCGGGCCGGTGAACCGGCAGCGCACGGTCGCCCCGGTCGCGGTCACCTCGCGCACGCCGGGCAGGTCCTCGAACACCGCGGCGGGGACCGGGGTGGCGAAGCTGAACTCCACTTCGCGCAGCGCCGCCCCGGTCAGCTCGTCGACCCGGCCGACGAGTTCGAGCCGCCCGTCGAGCAGCACCCCGATCCGGTCGGCGGTGCGCTCGACCTCCGACAGGGCGTGCGAGGACAGCAGCACCGCCCCGCCGCGGTCGGCGTAGGCGCGCAGCCAGTCGTGCAGCACCCGCTGCGCGAGCGGGTCGAAGCCGCTGGAGGGTTCGTCGAGCAGCACCAGTTCCGGGTCGTGCAGGAACGCCTGCACCAGGCCCAGCTTCTGCCGGTTGCCGCGCGACAGCTCGCCCCACGGCCGGTCCAGCTCCAGTTCCAGCCGGTGCGCCAGGTCGTGCGCGGTGGCCAGGTCCGGGTGCCCGCGCAGCCCGGCGCACAGCCGCAGTACCTCGTGCCCGGTTAGCTCCGGGTACACGGCGAAGTCGGCGGGCAGGTAGCCGACCTTCGACCGCACGGCCACCGAGTCGCGGCGGGCGTCGAGGCCGAGCAGCCGTGCCCGACCGGCTGTCGGCCGGATCAGGTCCATGAGCACCCGCAGGATCGTGGTCTTGCCCGCGCCGTTGGGGCCGAGCAGGCCGAACACCTCGCCCGCCGCGACCCGCAGGTCCACGACGGACACCGCGCGCCTGCGGCCGTAGTCCTTGCCGAGACCCGAGGTCTCGATCGCCGGTCTTCCCGTCATGGCCCCACGGTCCGCGATCCGGCGCTCGGTGGGCAGTGCCCTTGCGCATCGCGGGCGAGGACCTTTGGTCCCCGCCCGGTCGGGTCCCGCGGCGCTGCCGGGTGCCCGCCGCCGTGGCAGACGATCTGTGTGCCACCGAGTTGAGGAGCACCGATGAGCGTGAGCACCGCCCCCGCCGCCCCGGCGGACGCCACCCTGAGCAGGGTCGACGCCTGGTGGCGGGCGGCGAACTACCTCGCCGCCGCGCAGATCTACCTGCTCGACAACCCCCTGCTGGACCGACCACTGCTGCCCGAGCACGTCAAGCCGCGGCTGCTGGGCCACTGGGGCACCGTCCCCGGCATCACCCTGACCTATGCCCACCTCAACCGGGCGATCATGGCCCACGGGCTGCGCGCGATGCTCGTCGTCGGCCCCGGGCACGGCGCCGCCGCGCTCACCGCCGCCTCCTGGCTGGAGGGCACCTACTCCGAGTGCCACCCCGAGGTCGCCCAGGACACCGCGGGGATGCGCGAGCTGGTCCGGCAGTTCTCCTTCCCCGGTGGGGTGCCCAGCCACGCTTCCCCGCACGTGCCCGGGTCCATCCACGAGGGCGGCGAGCTGGGCTACAGCCTCGCCCACGCCACCGGTGCCGCGCTGGACAACCCCGGTCTGCTGGTGGCCTGCGTGATCGGCGACGGGGAGGCCGAGACCGGCCCGCTGGCGACCAGTTGGCACGCCCCGCGGTTCCTCAACCCGGTGACCGACGGCGCGGTGCTGCCGGTGTTGCACCTCAACGGCTACAAGATCGCCAACCCGACGCTGTTCGCCAGGATGGGCGCCGACGAGCTGCACGCGGTGCTGCGCGGGTTCGGGTGGCGGCCGATCGAGGTGACCGGGGACGACCCCGCCCAGGTGCACCGCGCCTACGCCGCCGCCCTCGACAACTGCGTGGCCGACCTCGCCGACCTGCGCGCGCACCCCGATGGCAGGCCGCGGCCGATGATCGTGCTGCGCACCCCCAAGGGCTGGACCGGCCCGTCCGCTGTGGACGGTGTGCCGGTGGAGGGCACGTGGCGGTCGCACCAGGTGCCGCTGACCGGTGTCCGCGAGGACCCGCACCGGCTCGCGCAACTGGAGGCGTGGCTGCGTTCCTACCGCCCGGAGGAGCTGTTCGAGACCGACGGCTCGCCGACGCCGCTGGTGGGCTGCTGGGCGCCCCGGCCCGAGCTGCGGATGAGCGCGAACCCCATCGCCCACGGCCAGGTCCAGCTCGACCTGCGGCTGCCGGACCCCGCCGCGCACGCGGTCACCGTCGCGGCTCCCGGCGCGGTGGTCGCCGAGGCCACCCGGGTCCTCGGCGGCTACCTGCGCGACGCGATGGCCCTCAACGCCGAGCACCGCAACCTGCTCTGCTTCGCCCCCGACGAACACGCCTCCAACCGGCTCGACGCCGTGTTCGAGGTGACCGGCCGCCGGTGGCTGCTGCCCACCCACGACGGCGACGAGCACCTGTCGCCGACCGGCCGGGTCTTCGAGGTCCTCTCCGAGCACCTGTGCCAGGGCTGGCTGGAGGGCTACCTGCTCACCGGCCGCCACGGGCTGCTGTCGACCTACGAGGCGTTCGCGCACGTGGTCGACTCGATGGTCGCCCAGCACGCCAAATGGCTGCACACCGCGGCGACCGTCCCGTGGCGGCGGCCGGTGCCGAGCCTGAACTACCTGCTCACCTCGCACGTGTGGCGCCAGGACCACAACGGCGCCTCCCACCAGGACCCCGGGTTCATCGACCACGTGCTGGCCAAGCGGCCCGAGGTGTCCCGCGTGTACCTGCCCCCGGACGCGAACTGCCTGCTGTCGGTCACCGACCACTGCCTGCGCACCCGCGGGCTGGTCAACGTGATCGTCGCGGGCAAGCAGCCCGCGCCGCAGTACCTCACCGCCGACGAGGCCGCCGCGCACTGCGCCCAGGGCCTGGGCGTGTGGGAGTGGGCGAGCACCGACGGCGACGGCGACACCGACGTGGTCCTGGCCTGCGCCGGGGACGTGCCCACCATGGAGACCCTGGCCGCGGTGGACGTGCTCCTCGGGCTGGTGCCCGACCTGCGGGTCCGGGTGGTCAACGTGGTGGACCTGGCCAGGCTGTTCAGCCCCGGGCACCACCCGCACGGCATACCCGACGACGTCTACGCCGAGGTCTTCACCGACAAACCGGTGATCTTCGCCTTCCACGGCTACCCGTGGCTGATCCACCAGCTCACCTACGACCGCCCCGGCCACGACAACCTGCACGTGCACGGCTTCCACGACCGCGGCACCACGACCACCCCGTTCGACATGTGCGTGCTCAACGAACTGGACCGGTTCCACCTCGCGCTCGCCGCCCTGGAACGGGTGCCGCGCCTGGGTGACCGCATCGGGCACCTGCGCCAGCACTTGATCGGCAAGCTCGCAGAGCACGACGCCCACGTCCGCCGGACCGGGTTGGACCTGCCCGAGGTCAGCGACTGGGGGTGGCGGCGATGACCAGGTACCTGACCGTCAACCCCGGGTCCAGCAGCCTGAAGCTCGCCGTGATCGAGGACGACCGGGTCGTCGAGGAGCACACCGTGGACGGCTGGCTCGGCGAGAGCGACCCGCTCATCGGATTCGCCCGCCACGCCCACCCCGACGCCGCCGCCGTGCGGATCGTGCACGGCGGCGACCGCCCCGGCCCGACGCCGCTCACCACCACCGAGCTCGACGACCTGGCCCGGTACGTCCCGCTCGCCCCGCTGCACCAGCCGATCGCGCTGCGCCTGGCCCGCGACACCGTCGCCCTGCTGGCGGGCACACCCGTGCACGGCTGCTACGACACCTCCTTCCACCTCGGCCTGCCCGCCCGCGCCCGGCTGTGCGCCCTGCCCAGGGGCCTGGCCGAGCGGCACGGCATCCGCAGGCACGGCTTCCACGGCCTGTCGGTCGCCCACGCGGTCCGCCGGGCCGCCGAACTGCTCGGCAGGCCGGTCGGGGAACTGCGCTTGGTGGTGGCCCACATCGGCTCCGGTGTCTCGGTGACCGCGGTGGACCGTGGCCGGTCGGTCGACACCACCATGGGGTTCAGCCCGCTGGAAGGGCTGCCGGGCACCACCCGCAGCGGTTCGCTCGACCCGGCCGTGGTGCTGCACCTGCTGTCCACGGGGGACTTCGACATCCCCGGCCTGCGGCGGGTCCTGGTGCACCAGTCCGGGCTCGCCGGGCTCTCGGGCACCGACGGCGATGTGCGCACCCTCCTGGGGGCCCGAGCCGCCCGCAGCGTCTACGCCGCGGAAGCACTGGACCTGTACACCCACCGCATCGCCCGCGAGATCGCCGCCGCGCGGGTCAGCCTGGACGGCCTCGACGCCCTCGTCCTGACCGGCGGGGTGGCCGAGCACCAGCCTGGGCTGTGCCGCGACGTGCTGCGGGACCTGGGCCACCTCGGCCTGCCCTCCGAGCCGCCGACGGGGGAGCGGGTGGTCGAGTGCGGACCGGAGGCGGCCCTGCTGGTCGTGCCCGCCCGCGAAGACCTGGAGATGGTCCGCCAGATCCGGACCGCCACCTCCCGGACGGGGGTGCCTGCGTGATCGGCACCGAGACGACCGTGCGGACGGCCATGTCCCCGCTGGTGGTCGGCATCGTCCCCGACGCCACCGTGTCCGTCGCCCTGCGGCTCATGGCCGTGCGCGGCGTCGCCCACCTGCCGGTCATCGCCGATGGCCGCTGCCTGGGCACGTTGTACGAGGCGGACCTGCTCTGGCACGCCTGGGCCTCCGACGACACCGATCCCGTCCGCGCCGTCATCCGCGACGGGGTCCCGGCGATCGACGTCGACCGCACGCTCACCGACGCCGCGGCGCTGATGCTGGCCGAGCACACCGACGTCCTCCTGGTCACCGACCAGGACAAGCTCACCGGGATCCTCACCGCCGTCGACGCACTGCGCGGCCTCACCAACACCTGATCAGTACACAACAGACAGTCAAGGAAGGTTCGCCATGACGATCCACACCGCGACAATGCTCGCCGCCGTCGACGGCTCGGAGTCCTCGACCAGGGCGCTGCGCTGGGCCGCCCGCGAAGCGGGGCGCCGCCACTGCGCGCTGCGCGTGGTCACCGTCCACCCCTGGCCCGTCACCGGCTACCCCGAGGCGCTCGTGGCCGCCGGGCAGTTGCACGACGGGCTGCGCACCCAGTCCCGGGAGATCCTCCGCGCCGCGCAGGCCGTCGCCGCCGAGACCGCGCCGGAGGTGCCGGTGAGCACCGAGGTCCTCGAAGGCGACGTCGTCCCCCGGCTCCGCGCGGCGGCCGCGGACGCGGTGCTCACGGTGCTGGGTTCCCGCGGCCTCGGCGGCTTCTCCGGGCTGCTGCTCGGCTCCGTCGCGGTCGGGCTCGCCGCGCACGCCACCCACCCGGTCGTCGTCGTGCGCGGCGACGAGCGCGACGAGGACCGGCGCGTGGTCGCGGGCGTCGACGGCAGCGCGGCCGACGAAGCCGTCCTCGGCTTCGCCTTCGCCCACGCCGCGGCGACCGGCGGCGTGCTCACCGTCGCCCACGCCTGGGGCGACTTCGCCGTGGACGGCCTGCGCCTGGGCGCGTACCCGCCCATGGACTGGACACCGGTCGCCGAGTACGCCGAGCACGTGGTGTCGACGGCGGTGGCGCCGTGGCGGGACAAGTACCCCGCGGTGACCGTCGAGAAGGTGGTCAGCAGGGGCTGGCCCGCCGCGCTGCTGCTGGAGCGCTCGCACCACGCCGGGCTCGTCGTCGTCGGCTCCCGCGGCCGGGGCAACCTCGCCGGGCTGCTGCTGGGCTCCACCAGCCACGCGCTCATCCACCACTGCGCCTGCCCGGTCGCGGTCGTCCGGCCGGACACCACCACCGACCAGGAGGTCCACCCGTGAACGACCAGACCAGGCCCGGGATCATCGTCGTTGGGGTCGGCGGCTCACCGACCGCGGAGGCGGCCCTGCAGTGGGCGATCCGGGAAGCGGCACGCACGCACCAGCGGCTGCACGCGGTCACCGTGCGGCGATCCGACGAGCCGGAGGACAAGCGCCTCGCGCAGCACGTGTCCGACGTCGGCCACGACCACCCGGGGGTGCCCCTGCGCCACCGGGTGCTCCGCGGACCGGTCGGGCAGGCCCTCGTCGAGGAGTCGGAAACCGCGGCGATGCTCGTCGTGGGCAGCCACGGGATGTCCCGCGTGCTGTCGGCGTTGCTCGGCTCGGTCAGCGCCTACTGCGTGCGCCACGCCCGCTGCCCGGTGGTGGTGGTCCCCGCCGTCATGGCAGGCACCGCGCCCGCCGCGCTCACCCCCGGGCCGCTGCTGTGAGCGCCGCGGACCGCCGCCGCGCGGTGCGGTGCGCCGCCTCGGCCGCCGAAGACGCCGCTGACCTGTGGCTCCTGCTCGACGTGCTCGGCCTCACCGCCGTCGAGGGGAAGACCACCGTCGAGGGGAAGTCCGCGGCAGGCGCTGAGACATCCCCCGCCCCCGACGCGCACCCGGTCGCCCCACCCGCACCGGAACTGGTGCGCGCCTTGACCGTCACTGTCCTGTCCGACCTCGGCGTGGCGGTGTCCGGGAGGACCCGATGAGCGAGTGGAACCAGTCCGAGACCGCGGTGCTCGCCGCCGCGGTGAGCCGGGCCCCGTCGGTGCACAACACCCAGCCCTGGCGGCTGGAGCTGCGCGGTCGGGAAGCGTCGATCCTCGAACGCACCGACATCTCCCTGCCCCGCCACGACCTGCTCGGCCGCGACCGGCTGATCTCCTGCGGCGCGGCGCTGACCAACCTGCGGCTCGCGGTGCGCAGGCTCGGCTGGTCCGAGCACTGGCAGCAATTCCCCGACTCGGGTAGGCCGAACGAGATCGGCAGGGTGTGCGCGGACGTCCCGCTGGCCCCTGACGACAACGACCTGAGCGCCTACCGGGCCATCCGCGACCGCGCCAGCCACCGCGCCCGCTTCGGGCCCGAACCGGTCCCGGGGGCACTGGTGCGCAGGCTCGTCACCCCGCACGACCTGCCCGGCGTCGCCGTGCAGGTCGTGCACAGCCCCACCGCGACCACCGGACTCGCCCACGTGCTGCACCACGCCGCCCTCATCTTCCGCCACGACCGCGCCTACCAGCGCGAACTCGCGGCGTGGACCGCGCACGGCGACGGCGACGGGCTGCTGGAGCGCGGCGGGCGCGGGACGCTGCCCTGGACCGGGCTGGTCACCGGTGACACCGCGGTGCCCGACGAGCACGTCCTCGCCGAGCGGCTGGCCACCGAGACCCACCTGCTGGTGATCACCGTCGGCGACGGGCGCAGCGACCACCTGCACGCGGGCATGGCACTCGAACAGGTCTGGCTCGCCGCCACCGCCGCCGGGCTCGGCGCCTCCGTCATCACCCAGCCGCTGCACCTGCCCGAGGTCCGCGCGGGCCTCATCGAGCGCCTCGACCTCGCCGGGTACCCGCAGGCGCTGCTGCGCGTGGGAATGCCGACCGAGGTCCCCGAACACAGCCCGCGCAGGTCCTTCGCCGACCTCCTGCACCCACCCGCCCCCACACCGCACCCGAAGGAGACCGTCTGATGACCACCGAGGAGCGCTCGGGCCGACCCCGTGTCGTGGTGGGTGTCGACGGGTCGGCGCCCGCCCTGGACGCGGTGCGCTGGGCCGCCGAGGACGCCGTCCGCCACGGACTGCCGCTGCGGCTGGTGCACGCCTGTGCGACGCCCCCGTTGCGCCACCACCGCTCCACCGCTGTCGCCTCGGACAGCCTCGACCTGCTGATCGACCGCGGCAGGCAGTTCCTGCGCGAAGCCGTGGCGTTCGCGGTGCACGTGTGCCCGGGGCTGGAGACCGAACAGGACCTGCGGGTCGGGCAGCCCGCCGAGGTGCTCCTCGACGCCGCGGCCGGGGCGCGGATGCTGGTGACCGGCAGCCGCGGCCTCGGCGGGTTCCGCGACCTGCTGCTGGGATCGGTGTCCTCGGCGGTGTCCGACCACGCCACCTGCCCGGTCGTCGTCGTCCGCAGCCCCGCCCTGGGCGGGCCGCCGCGGTGGGACGGTCCGGTCGTGGTCGGGGTGGACGGCACCCCGGCGAGCGAGGCCGCCGTCGCGGTCGCGTTCGAGGAGGCGTCGCTGCGCGGTGCCGTGCTCGTCGCGGTGCACACCTGGAGCGACGTGGCGTTCTCCGGCATGTGGATGACGCTGCCGCTGATCGTGGACTGGGACGTGGTGGCGGCCGAGGAGGCGCACCTGCTCGACGAGCGGATGGCCGGTTGGCAGGAGAAGTACCCCGACGTCGAGGTGCGCCGGGTCGTGCGCCGCGACCGCCCGGTCCGGGCGCTGCTGGACGTGGCCCAGGACGCGGCGCTGCTGGTCGTCGGCAGCCGCGGGCACCACGACTACGCGGGCCTGGGCCTGGGCTCGACGAGTCGCGCGCTGCTGCACAGCGCGTGCTGCCCGGTCGCCGTGGTGCGGCCGCACCACTGATGGTCCTCGGCGGATCGGGTCGGAGGTCCCGCCCGCGAGCCGACCTCGGGACCTCCCCACCCGGTCCGCGTCGAAGGAGAGTCGAAGCATGAACGTTGTGGACCTGGCGCGGTGGCAGTTCGGCATCACCACCGTCTACCACTTCCTGATGGTGCCGCTGACCATCGGTCTCGCCCTGCTGGTGGCGGGGATGCAGACCGCGTGGGTGCGCACCTCGGAGGTGAAGTACCTGCGGATGACCAAGTTCTGGGGCAAGCTGCTGCTGGTCAACTTCGCCATGGGCGTGGTCACCGGCATCGTGCAGGAGTTCCAGTTCGGCATGTCCTGGAGCGAGTACTCCCGGTTCGTCGGCGACGTGTTCGGGGCGCCGCTGGCGATGGAGGGGCTGGTCGCGTTCTTCGTCGAGTCCACGTTCCTGGGGCTGTGGATCTTCGGCTGGGACCGGTTGCCGAAGAAGGTGCACCTGGCGTGCGCGTGGGCGTTCTCGCTCGCGTCCATGGCCTCGGCCTGGTTCATCCTGGCCGCCAACTCCTGGATGCAGCACCCGGTGGGCGTCGAGCTGGTCGACGGGCGACCGAAGCTGACCTCCATCTGGGCGGTGCTGACCAACAGCACCGCGCTGGCCACGGTGCCGCACACGGTCGCGGGTGCCTTCGCCGTCGCCGGGTCGTTCCTGGTCGGCATCGCCGCCTGGCACCTGTGGCGCAAGCACCGCGACGCGGGTTCCGACGCCGGTGACCGCGCGGTGTGGCGTGCCTCGCTCAGGCTCGGCGGCTGGGTCGGCGTCGCCGCCTTCGCCGTGCTGGCGATCACCGGCGACGTGCAGGGCAAGCTGATGTTCGAGCAGCAGCCGATGAAGATGGCCGCCGCCGAGGCGCTGTGCACCACCGAGGAACCCGCCGCGTTCTCCGTGTTCGCCGTCGGCGACGTGTCCCGGCCGGACTGCGCCGACGTCAAGTCGATCACCATCCCGGCCCTGCTGTCGTTCCTGGCCACCAACGACTTCGACTCCCAGGTCAAGGGCGTCGACCAGTTGGTGGGGGAGTACCGGGCGAAGTACGGGACCAACTACCCGGTCGACGAGCGGCTGGGGGAGTTCTCCGGCAAGCCGATCGACTACGTGCCCGACCTGCCGGTCACCTACTGGGGCTTCCGGCTGATGATCGGGTTCGGCGTGCTCGCCGTGCTCGGCGCCGCCGGGGCGCTGTGGCTGACCCGCCGCGGCCGGGTGCCGCGCGGGCGGTGGTTCCCGCTGCTCGGGCTCGCCGCGATCGCCACCCCGTTCCTGGCCAACAGCTTCGGCTGGATCTTCACCGAGATGGGCCGCCAGCCGTTCATCGTCGCCCCCAACCCCTCCGGCGCGGAAGGCGCGTGGATGTTCACCGCCCAAGGGGTCTCCGGGCTCTCCGCGGGTGAGGTGCTCACCTCGCTCATCGTGCTCACCCTGGTCTACGGCGTCCTGGCCGTCGTGGAGTTGTTCCTGATCACCCGCTACGCCAGGGCGGGTGTGGAGGGGGTCATGCCCCCGCCGTCGCCGCCGGAGGAGAAGTCCGGCGACGACAAGCTCGCGTTCGCCTACTGACCCCGGAGACCACGATGGATCTCGCAACGCTCTGGTTCATGATCATCGCCGTGCTGTGGCTGGGCTACCTGTTCCTGGAGGGCTTCGACTTCGGGGTCGGCATGCTGCTGCCGGTGCTGGCCCGCGACGAGGACGAGCGCCGGGTCATGGTCAACACGATCGGCCCGGTCTGGGACGGCAACGAGGTGTGGCTGCTGGTCGCGGGCGGGGCCACCTTCGCCGCCTTCCCCGGCTGGTACGCCTCCCTGTTCAGCTCCGCCTACCTGGCGCTGCTGCTGTTCCTGGTCGCCCTCATCGGCCGCGGCGTCGCCTTCGAGTACCGCGGCAAGGTCGACACCGACCGCTGGCGCCGCGGCTGGGACACCGTGATCGTCGGCTGCTCCTGGGTCGCGGCCCTCGGTGTCGGGCTCGTGCTGTCGTGGAACGTGTGGGGCCTGCCGCTGGACGCGGCGGGGGATCGGGTCGGGGGCCCGTTCGCCTTCCTGGGGTGGCCCACCCTGCTCGGCGCGGTCGCCGTCGCCGGGTTCGCCCTGGTGCACGGTGCGGCGTTCACCGCGCTCAAGACCGAGGGGCCGCTGCGCGAGCGCGCCAGGGCGCTGGCGCTGCGGACGGCCCCGATCGCCCTGGTACCGCTGGCGGTGCTGCTGGTCCTGGTGCAACTGCGGTCGGGGTCGCTGTGGACGTGGGTGCCGCTGCTGGTGGTCGTGGGTGCGGCGGCGACCGCGCTGCTGCGGCTGCGCGCCGCCCGCGAGGGCCAGGCGTTCGCCGCCCTCGGCGTCGCCGTCGCCGCGACCGTGGTCACCCTGTTCGGCGCGCTCTACCCCGACGTCCTTCCATCCACCGTGGACCCGGCGTTCTCGCTGACCGTGGCGGGCGCCGCGTCGAGCCCCTACACGCTCACGGTCATGAGCTGGGTCGCGCTGTTCGGCACCCCAGCGGTCCTGGTCTACCAGGGCTGGACCTACTGGGTCTTCCGCAAGCGCATCGGGGTGCACCACCTGCCCCCCGTCCACACCCCGTGACAAGGAGAGAACCATGACCACAACCCCCGACGTCGCCCGCCCGCAGGTGGTCGTGCGCGGCGTGCACGGCGAAGGCATCGGCGACTACGCCACCGACCGGATCACCACCGCCCTGACCCACCACGGCGTCGTGGCGCGGCACGTCCGGATCACCGTCTCGCTCGACCCCGACCCCGCCGTGGGCAGACCCGCCACCGCCAGCGCGGACATCGGGGTCGACGGCGGCCTCCACGTCCGCGCGACCGCCCCCACCCCGCGCGACGCGGTCGACCTCCTGCGCCACCGGCTCCTGCGCAGGCTCGCCTCGGCACACCGCCCGCAGGACCACCGCGGCCCGCGCCCGCCGCAGGGGTCCGCGGGCCGCCACCGGGTGGTCGCGCACTCGCTCTACGCGGCGGCACCGGTCTCGGTCGCCGCCGCCGTCGAGCACCTCGACGACCTCGACGCCGACCACCTCCTGTTCACCCACACCACCGGCACCGACTGCCTGCTGCGCCGCACCCCGTGCGGCTACGAGCTGTCCGCCGTGTCGGGCGAACCACCGGTCGCGCCGCCGGAACTGCCGGTCCGGGGGGTCGGGTACCCGGCACCCGGGCTGACCGAGACCCAGGCCCGGCTGCGCCTGGAGGTCTCCGGCGAGCAGTCCCTGTTCTACGCCGACGCCGCCGACGGCCGCGGCCACCTGGTGCTCCGCCGCGCCGACGGCGACATCGAGGAGATCGGACCGGACCGGTGACGGTCCTCGCACCCGAGGCCGTCGCCGAAGAACTCTCCGGAGTCGCCGCCGCCCTCGTCGAACAGTTCGCCGGACGCGTCCACCCGGACCGGGTTCGGGAGGTGGTGGCGCAGACCCACCGCGACCTCGCCGCGCAGGCCACCGTCGTCGCCTTCCTCATCCCCCTGACCGCCAACCGCGCCCGGACCCGCCTCGACGCCGAGGCCGGGGTGGGCTGAACCCCCTGTGAAGCACATGAGGTGGGCGCCCCCGGGTGCCCACCTCACCCGTGTCCGAGGAGAGCCATGACCGCTCCCGCCCGCACCGCACCACTGCTGCGCGCCTGGATCACCACCGTCACCGTCGCCGAACTCGTCGGGTTCACCGTCCCCGTTCTCGTCGGCGCGGTGACCGCCGACGCCCCCACTGCCGTGGCGCTGCCCGGGTTGGTGGCCGCCGGTGCGGCGGAGGGGGCGCTCCTGGGCTGGGGGCAGGCGCGAGTCCTGCGCCGGGTGGTGCCCGGGTTGCCGCGGGTCCGCTGGACCGCGCACACGGCCGCGGGGACGGCGCTCGCGTACCTGCTGGGCATGCTGCCGTCCACACTGGACGCGCCGTGGGGGGCCGCGGTCGTCGGCCTCCCGCTGCTGCTGTCGCTGGGACTGGCCCAGTTCCCGTTGCTGCGCGGCCGGGTCCGCTGGGCCGCGCACTGGGTGTGGGTGACCGCGGTCGCCTGGGTGGCGGGCATGGCGGTGTTCCTGTGCTTCGCCACCCCGCTGTGGCACGAGGGCCAGCAGACTTGGCAGGCGGTGGCCATCGGCATCGCGGGCGGGGCGCTGATGGCCACCACCGCGGCCGTCGTCAGCGGACTGGCGCTGGTGCGGCTGTCACGCTGACTGCCCGCCTGCCGCGTCCCGTGAACCACATGGTCGGGGCCTGCTCCCACAGGTGGTGCAGCGGTGCGCCCACCCTAGCCGCCGATCAGCCCCCAGGCCTTGGTTGGTGCCGGGGTCCGGCGCTGCCCGCCCGCGGGCCGATGCGCGCTGTCCGCTCGGGACCAATGTCCCGCGTGGGGCGGTCCCGCGCACCTGTCCGCAGGCCCCCACCGCGGACAGGTGCGGGTGAGGTCGACGGAGGGACGGACATGGGTGTGACGGGGTATGTGGTGGGCCTGGACACCACCCGCGCGGGCGCCGCGGCGCTGGCGTGGGCCATGACCGAGGCCGAGCGGACACACCGACCGGTGCGGGCGGTGACGGTGTGGCGCAGCGGCCCGCCGTTCCCCTGGGCCGAGGGGGTCCTGCGGACCCTGGAGGCCGCCGCGGCCGCCCACCCGCACGTCGACCTGGCCCACCGCGAGCTGACCGGCCCGACCGCCGCGGCCCTGGTGCGCGCCGCGCGGGAAGCGGAGCTGATCGTGCTGGGCCGCGACGGCGGCGCCGGGTTCGTCGCCGCCCACTGCGCCCGCGACGCCCGCTGCCCGGTCGTGGACTGACCGGGGCGGGGACCGCGGGCATGTCCGGCCCCGGCCCCCCGCCCGGTCACCGCCGCAGGGCGGCGTCGAGCAGCACGCGCCGCTCTGCCGCGCCGACGGCCGCGCGCACACCGGGGACCGAACCCGGGTCGACCGACACCGAGGTAATGGCCAGCCGCACCAGGTGTCCGGTGTACTCCGGGCGCGTGGACGGCGCCGCCTGCTCGACGAGCGCTACGCCCGCGGCGAGATGGACCCGGAGGAGTACCGCGAGCGGCGCGAGGTCCTCGGCTGCTGAGCTGTCGGGACGATGGTCCCTGCCCGTCGGTGCCGCACGGTGCTGTCGTGCCCGGTACCGCGGGGGCGATCGTGGTGGCAACCCATTCCGCCTCCGTCCGGGAGACCACGATGACCAGTTCCGCACCGTTGCCCGTCCTCGTCGCGGTGGACGGGTCCGAGTCCGCGACCGCCGCGGTGCGGTGGGCCGCCGGGGAAGCCGCGCGAACCGCCGCACCGCTGCGGGTCATCACCGTCTACTCGTGGCCGGTGATGGGGTTCTCCGAGAGCACCGACGCGGGCCGCGAACTGCTCGGGCGGCTGCGCGCCGAGGCCGCCCGGACCGTCGGGGCAGCCGCGCGCGCCGCCGCCGAGGCGGAGCCCGGGCTGGTGGTCTCGCACGCGGTGCGCGCTGGGGACCCGGTCGAAGTGCTGCGGGACGCCAGCGCCGACGCCGCGCTCCTGGTGCTCGGGTCGCGCGGCCTCGGCGGCGTGGCGGCGCTGCTGCTCGGCTCCACCGCGGTCGCCATGGTCGCCCACGCGCACTGCCCGGTCGTCGTGGTCCGCGGCGGTGTCCCGACCCCGCGGACCGGGCGGGTCCTCGCCGGACTCGACGGCGGCCCCGGCGACGAGGCGGTCCTGCGGTTCGCCTTCGAGCACGCGACCGCGACCGGGGCCACCGTGGCCGCCGCGCACTGCTGGAGCGACACCTTCCTCGACGCCGCGTACGCCGCCGACTACGCCTCCTACGACTGGGGTCCACTGGCCCGCCGCGCCCGCGACCTGGTCGCCGGGGAAGTGGCGCCGTGGCGGGCCAAGCACCCGGACGTCCCGGTCGAGCAGGTGGTGATGCGCACCTCCCCGACCCGGCTGCTGCTCGACCAGGCCCTCGACGCGGAACTCGTGGTCGTCGGCGCCCGCGGGCGCGGCGGGTTCA
>NZ_JAJCXD010000045.1:0-24621 GCF_021056305.1 Actinokineospora sp. PR83 | reverse complement strand
CGGGCCGCGTGGCGAGCGCGGCAGGCGCCGGCGGCGCGACAAGCGCCAGCAGTCCGGCAAGCGCCGGCGGCCCGGCGAGCCCAGGCGGCGCGGCGAGCCCGGGCGAGGGAGCGCGGTGGCCCGGGGCCGATCAGGACATCGGGTGGCCCGCGACCGGTTCACCCGAGCCCGCGGACGCCGGGTACCGGGACGGCCCGCCCGGCGTGCCCGGGCCGGGCACCGCCGATCCGGGCGAGCGCGGCGGGTTCGGCGACGGGGTGGGGCGGTCCGGGTGATGGCCAGGGCGGTGTGGGTGATCGCGCGGCGGGAGGTGCGGACCCGGCTGCGGGCGCGCTCGTTCCTGGTGGGCACGGCCGTGTCGGTGGTGGTGCTGGTCGCGTTCGTGCTGGTGCAGACGTCGTTGTTCGCGCGGCACGCCGACACCCGGGTCGGGTTGTCCGGGCAGGCGACCGCGGTGGCGGAGCCGTTGCGGGACGAGGCCCGCTCCCGCGGCCTGCAGGTCAGCACCAGCACCGTCCGCGACCCGGCCGAGGGCGCGGCCAAGGTGGCCGACGGCGACCTGGACGCCCTGGTGACCGGTGCCCCCGGCACCCTGCGCGTGCTGGTCCGCGACTCGGTCGACGAGAACCTGCGCGGCGCCCTGAACACCCTGGTCCAGAAGGAGGTCCTCCGCGGCCTCCTGGCCACCCTCGACGACGGGGCGAGCCCGGACGACCTGCTGGCCACCATGTCCGACGCCACGGTCGACGTGCACGCCCTGGCCACCCCGGACCCCACCGGGGACCAGCGGCTGGCGGTGGCGCTGGCGCTCGTCGTGCTGCTGTACACGTCCCTGCTGCTGCACGGGACGATGGTGGCGCAGGGGGTGGTGGAGGAGAAGTCGAGCCGGGTCGTGGAGATCCTGCTGGCGGCGGTGCGCCCGTGGCAACTGCTGCTGGGCAAGGTCGTCGGGCTGGGGCTGGTCGGGCTGGCCCAGTTGGCGGTGATCGGCGCGGCCGGGGTGGCCCTGGCCACCACCGCGGGCGCCCTGACCATCCCCGCCGCCGCGGCGGGCACGCTCCTGTGGGGCCTGTTCTGGTACGTCCTGGGCTACCTGTTCTACGCGGCGGTCTTCGCCGCGGCGGGCTCGCTGGTGTCGCGGCAGGAGGAGACGCAGGCGGTCCTGCTGCCGGTCACCTCGGTGCTGGTGCTGACCTTCGTCCTCGCCTTCGGCCTGCTCACCCGCTCCCCCACCGGCACGGGGACCGCGGTGCTGTCGCTGCTGCCGCCGTTCGCGCCGATCCTCATGCCCGCCCGCCTGGCCCTGGGCACCGCCCCCGCCTGGCAGGTCCTGCTGTCCGCCGCCCTCCTGCTCGCCGCCGTCGCCGCCCTCGCCTGGCTCGGCGGGCGCGTCTACACCGGCGCCATCCTCCGCACCGACGGCCGCGTCAGGGTCCGCGACGCCCTGCGGGCCGGTTCCCGCCCCTCCTGATCAGTCCACAGTAGAGGGGCGGGAACGCGGGCGGCGAAAGGCAAGAGGGCCGCCCCGCGTCGGGGACGGCCCTCTAGGTGAGCTGCGGTTCAGCGATCGGCGAGCGCCTTGTACTCGCGCTCGGTGTGCCCGGTGTAGACCTGCCGGGGGCGGCCGATCTTCGTGGCCGGGTCGTTGATCATCTCGCGCCAGTGGGCGATCCAGCCGGGGAGGCGGCCCAGGGCGAACAGCACGGTGAAGAACTTCGTCGGGAAGCCCATGGCCCGGTAGATCAGGCCGGTGTAGAAGTCGACGTTCGGGTAGAGCTTGCGCTCGACGAAGTAGTCGTCGGCGAGGGCGTGCTCCTCGAGCTGCTTGGCGATGTCGAGGAGGGAGTCGTCCACGCCGAGCTTGGCGAGGATGTCGTCGGCGGTCTTCTTGACGATGGCGGCGCGCGGGTCGTAGTTCTTGTACACCCGGTGGCCGAAGCCCATCAGCTTGACGCCGTCCTCCTTGTTCTTCACCTTCTTCACGAAGGCGTCGACGTCGCCACCGCCCTGGTCGCGGATGCCGACCAGCATGTCCAGGACCGCGCTGTTGGCGCCGCCGTGCAGCGGGCCGAACAGGGCGTTGATGCCCGCGGAGATGCTGGCGAACAGGTTCGCCTCGGACGAGCCGACCAGCCGGACCGTCGAGGTGGAACAGTTCTGCTCGTGGTCGGCGTGCAGGATGAAAAGCTGGTCGAGCGCGCGTACCAGGGTGGGGTCGAGGTCGTAGGTCTCGGCCGGGAACCCGAAGGTCATCCGCAGGAAGTTCTCCACCAGCCCGAGGGAGTTGTCGGGGTAGAGGAACGGCTGGCCCACGGACTTCTTGTAGGCGTACGCGGCGATCGTCGGCAGCTTGGCCAGCAGCCGGATGGTGGAGATCTCCACCTGCTCGGAGTCGAACGGCTTGAGGCTGTCCTGGTAGAAAGTGGACAGCGCGGAAACAGCGGATGACAAGACCGGCATCGGGTGCGCGTCGCGCGGGAAGCCGTCGAAGAACCGCTTGAGGTCCTCGTGCAGCAGGGTGTGCCTGCTGATCTTGTGGGTGAAGTCCTCCAGCTCGGTCTTGCTCGGCAGCTCGCCGTAGATCAGCAGGTAGCTGACCTCGAGGAAGCTCGACTTCTCCGCGAGCTGCTCGATCGGGTAGCCGCGGTAGCGCAGGATGCCCGCGTCCCCGTCGATGTAGGTGATCGCCGAGGAGCACGACGCGGTGTTGACGAACCCGCTGTCGAGGGTCACCAGACCGGTCTTGGCCAGCAGCTTGCCCAGGTCGACGCCTGATGTGCCTTCCGTGGCGGTGACGATCGCCATCTCGTGCTCGCCACCGGGGTAGCGGAGGGCTGCGGATCGCGCGGACTGATCGGTGCCGGTGGGCACAGCGGTCCCGTCTGGCATGTGCAAGTACCTCTCACACTCGGACAGGGCGGTGATGACGGCCGAACCGGTGCGGCCCTGGTCGGGTGCGAACGCGGCTCGATGTCGCCGCAGCGCAGCACCGCCCCGTTGGGGTCCTGAGCTTCCTACGCTAGTGCTCGGGCCGCATTACGGACAGCCGTACGCCGTGCTCGCGGGCGGTCTTGGGACACGTATCACAAGCGGTCACCCGATCAGCGCTCCGCCGGGCTGGCGAGGCCGCCGAGCAGCAGGTCCGCCAGGCCCGCGAAGGCGTCGGAGTCGGACACCCCCGCCCGCTCACCGACCACCCCGGCCTGGATGCCCTCGATCAGCCAGCCCGCCATCTCGCCGACGAGCGGGGCGTGCACGTCGCGGAACAGCCCCTCGGCGACGCCCTCGGTGATGAACGCCCGGATGCGCGCGGCGGCGGCCTGGGCGTTGCGCCGGTAGACCTCGCGGGTGGGGGCGAAGTCGGACACGTCGGTGACGAACGCGACCGAGGCGACCCCCAGCTCCTCGGCGGCGCCGGAGAGGTAGACCGAGATCCGCTCGCGGGCGTCCGCGGCCACCGAGACCCGCTTCTCGATGCGCTCGGTGGCCACCCGGAAGAACTGGCCGACCACCCGCAGCGCCAGTTGCTCCTTGCTGGGGGCCAGCGCGTAGAGGGTCGACTTCGAGCAGTGCAGCCGGGCGGCGAAGTCGTCGAGGGTGGCCTCGGCGAAGCCCTCGGCGAGGAACAGCGCCAGCAGTTCGTCCAGCAGCGCCGCCTGCCGGGCGGTGGGCGCACGCCGGGTGGTACGGGTCATCTCCCCAGGTTATCGACAGGCGCCGAACCGGAGCAGTACTCTCAACGGCACCGCAGTACCGCTTTCGGTACCCCTGACCCGGAGGACCCGATGCCCGCCGACCGCCTCCTGCCCGACACCGACGCCGAGGACCTGCTCAAGCTCGTCCGCGAGATCGCCCGCGAGGAGCTGGCGCCCGACGCGGCGAAGTACGAGGAGGCGGGGCAGTTCCCGCGCGAGCGGTTCCGCCTGCTGGGGCGCAGCGGCCTGCTGGGCCTGCCGTACGCCGAGCGGTGGGGCGGGGCGGACCTGTCCTACGAGGTGTACCTGCAGGTCGTGGAGGAGATCGCAGCCGCGTGGATGTCGGTCGGCGTCGGCCTGTCGGTGCACACCATGTCCTGCTGGGCCCTGGCCCACCACGGCACCGACGAGCAGCGCGACCGGTTCCTGCCGGACATGCTCGGCGGCGACCTGCTCGGCGCGTACGCCCTGTCGGAGACCCACGCCGGGTCGGACGCGGCGGCGCTGAGCACCCGCGCCCGCCGCGACGGCGCGGAGTACACCGTGTCCGGCACCAAGGCCTGGATCACCCACGGCGGCGAGGCCGACTTCTACACCACCATGGTCCGCACCTCCGACGACGGACCGAAGGGCATCAGTTGCCTGCTCGTCGACGCCGCAACCCCGGGCCTGACCGCCGCCCCGCCCGAGCGCAAGATGGGCCTGACCGGCTCGACCACCGCGCAGGTGGTGTTCGACGGCGCCCGCGTCCCCGCCGACCGCCTGATCGGGGCCGAGGGCGACGGCCTGCGCTTCGCCCTGGACGCCCTCAACTCCGGGCGGCTCGGCATCGCCGCCTGCGCGGTCGGCCTGGCCCAGGCCGCCCTGGACGAGGCCGTGGCCTACGCCGGGCAGCGCAGCCAGTTCGGCCGCGCCATCGTCGACTTCCAGGGCGTGGAGTTCCTGCTGGCCGACATGGCCGCGGCCGTGGAGTCGGCCCGCGCCACCTACCTGGAGGCGGCCCGCAGGCGCGACCGCGGCCTGCCGTTCGTCCGCCAGGCCTCGATCGCCAAGCTGGTCGCCACCGACGCGGCCATGAAGGTCACCACCGACGCGGTGCAGGTCCTCGGCGGCGCCGGGTACACCAGGGACTTCCCGGTGGAGCGGTTCATGCGGGAGGCCAAGGTGACCCAGATCTTCGAGGGCACCAACCAGATCCAGCGGGTGGTGATCGCCCGGCAGCTCAAGCGGTCGTAAACTGGCCGGCCCCTAACGCGATCGAGGAACGGGACGACACAACGCCATGCGGAATTCCGTCCTGCCCCCCGACCCGGGGGTGAACGCCGTGCGCCTGACCGAGAGCGTGGTGGACGTCCTGGCCCGCCTCCCGACGATCGAGGGCTCCGACCGCCGGGCCGCCGACACCCTGTTCCACCTGGTCATCGGCCGCCTCCGGCACGCCCGCGCCACCGGCACCTACGACGTGTTCGAGGCCGATCCCCAGTCCCCCCGCCGCCGGGCGGCGCTGGCGGAGGTCCTCGACCGGCAGTTCAGCACCGACCCCGCCTTCCGGGAGTCGGTCGCCGCCCTGGTCCCGGCGGCCGAACCCGGGGAACCGGGAGCCCCTCGGCGGGCCCGCCCGACCCTGCGCATCCTGGTCGCCGGGACCGTCGCGGCGGTCGTGCTGGGGATCGGGGGCGCGACGCTGGCCACCACCGTGCTCGCCGAGGACCCCCGCGACGGGACGACCCCGTGCCGCACCTTCTTCATCCTCGCGGAACAGGAGCAGAGGGCACTGCTGACGGAGGTCCACCGCGCGCACGGCCACCCCGAGGAGGCCCAGGGGATGTACGCGGTCGCCAGCGTCCTCTACAACTGCGGCCAGCACCCCGACAGCACCGTGGGCGCGATAGTCGACCTGGCCCGCTGATCGCGGCGGACCCGCGGGGCGCCCGGCCGACGGGCGCCCCGCGAGCGGGCCGTCACTTCTCGCTGTAGTAGGGGTTCTCGGTCACGCCCACCCCACTGGCCTCGTCGAACCGGTAGACCTGCCGCCCGTTGACGAACACCCGCAGCGCGCGGCTCATCACGTCCAGCGGGTCCCCGGACCAGATCACCACGTCGGCGTCGAGCCCCGGCTTCAACGCCCCGACCCGGTCGTCGAGCCCCAGCATCTCGGCGGGGTTGACCGTGATCGACCGCAGCCCGGTCTCCTCGTCCAGCCCCTCCTTCACCGCCAGCGTCACCTGGTGCACCAGGAAGTTGATCGGCACCACCGGGTGGTCGGTCGTGATGGCGATCCGGACCCCGGCCCGCGCCAGGATGCCCGGGTTGCGCAGGGTCCGCTGCCGGAGCTCCACTTTGGACCGCGAGGTGAACAGCGGGCCGATCACCACCGGGATGTCGCGCTCGGCGATGAGGTCCGCCAGCAGGTGCGCCTCGGTGCCGTGGTTGAGCACCAACCGGTAGCCGAACTCCTCGGCCAGCCGCAGGGCCGTGGCGATGTCGTCGGCGCGGTGCGCGTGCTGGCACCACGGCAGTTCGCCGTCGAGCACCCGCACCAGCGCCTCGCACGTCAGGTCCCGGTCGAACGGGCCCTCGGCGGCGTCGCGGCGGGCCTTGTAGTCCTGCGCCCTGGTCAGCGCGTCGCGGATGACGGCGGCGACGCCCAGGCGGGTCGACGGCATGGCCTTCTTCTCGCCGTAGACGCGCTTGGGGTTCTCGCCGAGGGCGCTCTTCATGCTCACCGGGTCGCGCAGCACCATCTCGTCGGCGGTGCGGCCCCACGGCTTCACCGCGACGGTCTGGCCGCCGATCACGTTGCCCGAGCCCGGTTTCACCACGATCGTGGTGACGCCGCCCGCGAGCGCGTCGCGGAAGCCCTCGTCGTCGGGGTTGATGCCGTCGAGGGCCTTGACCCTGGCGGTCACCGGGTCGGTCATCTCGTTGGTGTCCTGGCCCGCCCAGCCCTCGGCCTCCTCGTGCACGCCGAGGTGGCCGTGCGCCTCGACGAAACCGGGCAGCACCCAGGAACCGGACGCGTCGACGACCTCGGCGTCGTCGGGGATGTCCACCTCCGCCGCCGGACCGACCGCGACGATCTTGCCGCCGTCGATCAGGACCGTGCCGCCGTGGATGGGCGCACCCTCCACCGGAACCACATAACCGCCTGTCACCGCGATAGTCACGAGATCGACCTTATCCCCCAGGAACCGGTCCAGCCGTCCCCCGGCGCGACGGTCAGCAGATCGGTGCCGGAGTTCAGCGCGTCCGGCGGGCAGGTCATCGGCTCGATCGCCACGGCCCGGCCGGGGCGGCCGGGGAAGGAGTCCGGCGTGTAGACCTGCACCCAGCGGAACACCGGGTCGGCCCACAGCTCCACGCCGCCGCCGGGGCCGGTCAGGGAGTGGTGGACCAGTCCGTCGGGGCCGGGTTCGCAGCCGCCGAACGCGTCGTCGAGGGTGAGCGAGCGCAGCGGGACGCCCGCGGCGAAGTCGTGCTCGGCGATGGGGGTGGCCGGGCCGGACGGGACCATCTTCTCCGGGTCCAGCGGCAGGTGGGTGGTGGCGGCGAGGCGCAGCACGCAGTCGTCGACGTCGAGGGCGCCGGGGCGCGGGTAGGGGTGGGCGCCGACGCCGAAGGGCATGGGGTCGGCGCACAGGTTGCGCACCCCGTGGGTGACGGTCAGGCCGTTGTCGTCCACCAGGTAGGTCATGGTCGCCTCGAAGGTGAACGGCCACCCCGGGCGGCGGTCCACCACGACCGAGAGGGTCACCGAGTCCTCGGTGCGCTCGCCCGCGGTCCACAGCTCCTTGCGCACCAGGCCGTGGCTGGCGTTGCCGCGCTCGGGTTCGGTGACGTTGAGGTGCTGCACCACCCCCTCCAGCGGCCAGGTCGCCCCCGCCACCCGGTTGGGCCAGGGCACCAGCACCGCGCCCGCGCCCATCGGCGCGGGTTCACCCGCGTCGAAGGTCTCGGCGTACGCGACCCCGCCCAGCTCCAGCACGCGCAGCGTGGCGCCCACTTCCGACACCACGGCGCGGGCCCGGCCCGAACGGATCTCCCACTGCTCAGCGTTCATGGTCCAGAGCCTAACGGGCTCTCGCTACTCACTAGACCGGTCTGTATAGTTGCCGGCATGGCCCCACGATCGGACACCCGCGACCGGACACTGCACGCCGCGGTCGAGCTGTTCCGCGCCCGCGGCTACCACGGCACCGGCCTCAACCAGGTGCTCAGCAAGGGCGGTCTGCCCAAGGGTTCGCTCTACTTCCACTTCCCCGGCGGCAAGGAACAGCTCGCCGCCGAGGCGGTGGCCCTCGCGGGCGACCGCCTGCGCACCGCGATGGCGGAGGTGCTGGCGGCGGCCGAAGACCCGGCAGCAGGCGTGTCCGCGGTCATCGATCACCTGATCGAGCGAATGACGGCGTCCGACTTCACCCTCGGCTGTCCCGTTGGGACGATCGCCCAGGACGCCGACGCCGACCGGGTGCGCGAGGCGTGCGCGCGGGCCTTCGCGGGCTGGCACGACCTGCTCGCCGAACACCTGCGCCACCACGGTTTCGGCGACCGCTCCGCCGACCTCGCCACCACCCTGCTCGCGCTGGTCGAGGGCGCGCAGCTACTCGCCCGCACCTGCCGCGACACCGACCCCCTGCGCGCGGTCGCCGCGACCGCGCGGCACCTGCTGGAAAGGCACTGAACATGCGCGTGCGCCACCTGGACTGCGGTCCGATGCGTCCCCTCGGCGGCAGCCTGGTCGACGGCCGCCCCGGCCTGCTCCGCCCGGCCGAGGTGTGCTGCCACGTCCTGGTCGTGGAGTCCGCCGACGGCCTGGTCCTGGTCGACTCCGGCTTCTCCCGCGCCGACCTGACCACCCCGCGCGGCACCCTGCCCCCGCCGTTCCTGCTGGTGGCCCGCCCCAGGCTGGACCCGGCGGTGACCGCGTTCGAGCAGCTCAAGGCCCTCGGTCACGACCCGGCCGACGTCCGCCACATCATCCTGACCCACCTCGACCTCGACCACGTCGGCGGCATCTCCGACTTCCCGGAGGCGGCGGTCCACGTCCACGGCCCCGAGTTCCGCGCCGCGATGAACCCCCGGACCGCCGCGGAGAAGACCCGCTACCGCAAGGCCCAGTGGGCCCACGGCCCGAAGTGGCAGGTCCACGAACCGGCAGGCGGCGACCGCTGGTTCGGCCTGGAGTCGGTCCGCCCCCTCCCCGACCTCCCCGAGGACGACTTCCTGCTCGTCCCCCTCCCCGGCCACACCCGGGGCCACGCGGGCGTCGCCGTCCGCACCGACTCCGGCTGGCTCCTGCACGCGGGCGACGCCTACTTCCACCGCGACCAGCTCAACCCCACCCCGTCGATCCCGCCGCTGCTCAAGGCGTTCGAGGCCCGAGCCCAGACGATCGCGGAAACCCGCCTCGCCAACCAGCAGCGCCTCCGCGACCTGCACCGCGACAACGACGGCATCACCGTCTTCTCCGCCCACGACAACACCGAACTGACCCGCTTCACGTCCTGAAACAAACCCTGGTCAACCAGCCGAAATAAGGTTAGGGTTATCGTCACGGCGTGGGCAACTGGCACATCGAACTACACCCCGCCGTGGAAACCTGGTTCCTGCGACTGGTCGCAGAGGACCCGGAGAGCGCGGACTTGGTCGAGAAGGCGATCACGATGCTGGAGGAACGAGGTCCGACCCTGGGCAGGCCGTTGGTGGATCACGTGCGGCGGTCGGCCTACCACAACATGAAAGAACTGCGACCCGCCTCGGCGGGTTGCAGTGAGGTGCGGATTCTGTTCGCCTTCGACCCTCGGCGGCAAGCGGTCCTGCTCGTCGCGGGAGACAAGGCAGGCCGGTGGAATGACTGGTACACCAAGAACATCCCACTCGCCGACCAGAGGTACACCGAACACCTGACCACGAGCGGGAACCACGCGGGAAGGGCTTGAGCAATGGCGCGGTCATGGCAGGAGACGCGAGCCGACAAGGCGCGCATCGATGCGGCGAGCGGGCGGGACATGGACCGGGCGCGGGCGGTGGCCCACGCCCGGACGCAGGCCTACGTGGTCGGTTTCGAGTTGTCCCGGCTGCGCACGGAAGCCGGGCTCTCCCAGGCGGAGGTCGCCGAGCGCATGGGAATCAGCCAACCCCGGGTGAGCCAGCTCGAGAACGGGGACGTGGGGCTGTTGGAGATCGCGACGCTCGGCCGCTACATCGCCGCCACGGGTGGGTCGCTGCGGCTGGTGGCGGACTTCCCCGACCACGACGTCACCATCCACAGCGCTCAGCCCACCAGGGACAACCTGGCGGGCTGAGCGGTGATCACCCGGAGGACTCCTCCGCGCCCGACCGCACCCGCCCCAGCACCACCCGGTTGAGCAGGTAGAGCACGACCCCGACCGCCAACAGGACCGCCGCGATCGCGTACTCGCGCCCCGGCCGCCCCGACAGCGGGCTGGCCAGGTACGCGCACGTGACGGCGCCGATGACCGGCAGCGCCGTCGGCGCGCGGAAGTGCTCGTGTTCCACCGGGTCGCGGCGCAGGACCAGGACGGCGACGTTGACCAGGGTGAAGACGATGAGCAGCAGCAGCGATGTGGTGCCACCGAGGTCGTTGATGTTGACCGTGGCGACCAGGACGGCGGCGATGGCGGTGGTGAAGGCGATGGCGACCCACGGGGTGCGGCGGCCGGGGTGCACGGTGCCGAAGAACGGGGGGATGATCCGCTCGCGGGCCATGCCGTAGACGAGGCGGCTGGCCATCAGCATGTTGATCAGGGCGGAGTTGATGACCGCCAGCAGGCCGATCAGCGCGAACACCCACAGCGGGAAGTCCGGGGCGCCCACCGACAGCACCCGCAGCAGCGCGTCGCTGCCCGCCGAGGACAGTTCGTCCGCCGGGAGCAGCAGCGAGGACGTCAGGGCGACCAGCACGTAGATGACCGCGGCGATGCCCATGCCGAGCAGCATGGCGCGGGGGAAGATGCGCACCGGTTCGCGGCACTCCTCGGCCATGTTGACCGAGTCCTCGAAGCCGACCATGGCGAAGAACGCCAGCGCGGTCGCGGAGGTGACGGCGATGAGCGGGGACTGGCCCGCGGTGTCGATCTGGGTCAGCCGGGCCGGGTCGCCCTGGCCGCCGCTGACGGCGTACACGCCGACCACGATGATGATCAGCAGGCCGGACAGCTCGATGAACGTCAGCACCACGTTGGCCCACAGCGACTCGGCGACGCCGCGGAAGTTGACCGCGGCGAGCAGGAGCACGAAGCCGACCGCGATCCACACCGTGGGGATGGTCAGCGAGTCGCCCATCAGCTTGCGCAGGTAGGTGTTGCCGAACGCCTGCGCCGCCGAGGCCGCGGAGGTGATCCCGGAGGACATGACCGCGAAGGCGACCATGAACGTCAGGAACTGGACCTTGAACGCCCGGTTCGCGTACAGCGCCGCCCCGGCCGCGCGCGGGTACTTGCCGACCAGTTCCAGGTAGCTGAACGCGGTCAGGAACGCCACCGCGAACGCGAGCAGGAACGGCAGCCACAGCGCGCCGCCGACCTTGCCAGCCACCGTCCCGGTGAGCGCGTAGACCCCGGTCCCGATGATGTCGCCGACCACGAACAGCAGCAGCAGCCCGGGGCCGATCACCCGCTTCAGCTCCGGCTGCCCGTCCGCCCCGACCTCCCGCGCGACCCCCGACTTGTCCGTCATGGGCGGAAAGTCTCCCAGGTCGCGGGAGGGGCGGCGGTCACGTTCGGGAAACGTCCGCCGTGAACCGGTAGCGCCAGAACGCCGGGAGCGCGGCCACCGCGACCACGGTCAGCACGACGACCAGCAGCCCGCCGATCGTGACCGTCGCCGCGGTGCCGAACACGGCGCCGCCCCAGCCGTGCACGACGTCGGCGATCCGCGGCCCGCCCGCCACCACGACGGTGAACACGCCCTGCATCCGCCCGCGCATCTCGTCGGTCGCCTCCGTCTGCAGGATCGAGCTGCGGTGCACGGCGCTGACCAGGTCGGACCCGCCCGCGAGGGCCAGGAACAGCACCGCGAGCCACAGCGACGACGTCAGCCCGGCCGCGGCGACCGCCAGGCCCCAGCCGCACACCGCCAGGGTGATCACCACGCCCTGCCGGGGCAGGCGGGCGAAGGAGCCGGAGAACAGGCCGAACACCACCGACCCGATCGGGATGGCCGCGTAGAGCAGGCCCAGCGCCACGCCCCCGCCGGGCGGGTCGCCGAAGGTGCGCTCGGCCATCTCCGGGAACAGCGCCCTGGGCATCCCGGCGACCATGGCGATGATGTCGACCAGGAACGACACCAGCAGCAGCCTGCGCCCGACCAGGTAGCGGAACCCGGCGACGACGTCGGCGAGGCCCGCGGTGCGGGTGGAGCCCTCGCCGGGCGGGATCGGGGGCAGCCGCAGCACCCACCCGAGCGCGACCACCAGCGCGACCGTGTCGATCAGGTACAGGGTGGACAGGCCGAGGACGGGGATCAGCGCCCCGGCGAGCAGCGGCCCGAACACGGTGCCGAAGGTGAACGTGGTGAAGCTCAGCGCGTTGGCGGGCGGGATGAGCTCCCTGGGCACCAGCCGGGCCACGGCGGCGCTGCGCGCGGGGGCGTTGACCGCCACGAACGCCTGCTGCACGCCGAGCAGCACCAGCACGAAGGTCACCGAGTCGAACCCGAGGAACGCCTGCATCCAGAACAGCGCGGAGGTGACCGCGACGCCCAGGTTGCTCACCGCGATGACCTTGCGCCGGTCCAGCGCGTCGGCGATCGCCCCGCCCCACAGCCCGAACACCAGCAGCGGCACCAGCCCGACCGCGCCCGCGAGGCCCACGTAGGCCGACGAGCCGGTCAGGTCGAACACCTGCTTGGGCACGGCCACCGCGGTCAACTGGCTGCCGACGGCGGTGACGACCGTGGAGAACCACAGCATCCGGTAGTCGCGCACGCGCAGCGGCCGGGTGTCGATGACGATCTTGCCGAGGGTGGTCCGCAGGCGACCGCGCGGTGGGACTCCGTTGCTCACGACAGAGAGCTTAGGCCAGCTAAGGATTCATCCGCTGTGACGTCCGCGGCGCCGGGGGCCGTCAGGGGCCGAGGCGTTCGACCTTCCAGCCGCCGCGGGTGTTCTTGAAGCGCAACCGGTCGTGCATCCGGTCGGCGCGGCCCTGCCAGAACTCGACCGTCTCGGGCTGGATGCGCCAGCCGCCCCAGTGCGGCGGGACGGGGATGGTCTCGGCGTCGGCGAACTGGCGCTCCACATTGGCCAGCGCCGACTCCAGGGTGCCGCGACCGCTGACCACGATGGACTGCGGCGAGGCCCAGGCGCCGAGCTGCGAGCCGCGCGGCCGCTGCGCCCAGTAGGCGGCGGTCTCGGCACTGCGTACCTTCTCCACGGTCCCGCGTACCGTCACCTGGCGCTGCAGGCCGTACCAGGGGAAGGTGGCCGAGGCGTAGCGGGTGGCGAGCAGGTCGTGGCTCTTGGCCGAGGTGTAGTTGGTGAAGAAGACCACACCGCGCTCGTCGAGGCCCTTGGCCAGGACGGTGCGCGAGGACGGCATGCCGTCGCTGCCCGCGGTGGCCAGCACCATGGCGTTCGCGTCCGGCAGACCCTGGGAGGCGGCCTCGTCGAGCCACCGCTGCAACTGCTCGTGCCAGGTCGGCAGCAGTTCGGACTCGCCCAGCGTGCCGCCCTCGTAGGCGACTCGCATGGTCGGGAGCTTCAGGGCGATGTCGCCGTCAGGCATCGTGTTCTCCTCGCAAGTGGCGCGCCGGGATCACCTCGCAACCTGAAAGGTACGGGGATTCCCGGTGAACGGAAACCGCTCGAAAGGTGACCACAACCACGGGATCTCCGAGGTTTGACCGGGTTTGTCACCCACCGTGGGCACCCGGTCGTCTTGATCGGTTCACTGGATCGTGACACATCCCACCAGAGTGAACGATTGCTAACGCGCGGAGTACGGAGGAAAGTTTTCCCCAGCCGTGCAGTGGTGCCCGGCGCCGGTGACCTGCCACGAAGCTGCCCCTGGTGCTGTAGCGACCTCTGCTGGGCGAACCGTCACGCACATGGCGCTGGAAGGGCTGAGCAGAGATGACACACGCGGTGCAGGACAAATCGGCGCACGACCCGGCGGCCGAACCAGACGACGGCTTCCGCCCCGGGCTGGAGGGTGTGGTCGCCTTCCACACCGAGATCGCCGAACCTGACCGCGACGGCGGTTCGCTGCGCTACCGGGGCGTCGACATCGAGGACCTCGCGGGCAAGGTCACCTTCGGCAACGTGTGGGCGCTGCTGGTCGACGGCCGCTTCGGCCCCGGCCTGCCCCCGGCCGAGCCGTTCCCGCTGCCGGTGCACTCCGGCGACGTCCGGGTCGACGTGCAGGCCGGGCTGGCCATGCTGGCGCCCATCTGGGGCTACCGGCCGCTGCTCGACATCACCGACGACGAGGCCCGCGAGCAGCTCGCCCGCGCCTCGGTCATGGCACTGTCCTATGTGGCCCAGTCCGCCCGCGGCATCCACCAGCCCGCGGTCCCGCAGCGGCGCATCGACGAGGCGGGCACCATCACCGAGCGGTTCATGACCCGCTGGCGCGGCGAGCCCGACCCCCGGCACGTCGCCGCCATCGACGCCTACTGGGTCTCCGCCGCCGAGCACGGCCTCAACGCCTCCACCTTCACCGCCCGGGTGATCGCCTCCACCGGCGCCGACGTGGCCGCGGCCATGTCCGGGGCCATCGGCGCGATGTCCGGCCCGCTGCACGGCGGCGCCCCGGCCCGGGTGCTGCCGATGATCGAGGAGGTCGAGCGCAGCGGCGACGCCCGCGGCTTCGTCAAGGGCCTGCTCGACCGCAAGGAGCGGATGATGGGCTTCGGCCACCGGGTCTACCGGGCCGAGGACCCGCGTGCCCGCGTGCTGCGCCGCACCGCCCAGGAGCTGGGCGCGGCCCGCTACGAGGCCGCCGCCGCGCTGGAGCAGGCCGCGCTGGCGGAGCTGCGCGAGCGCCGCCCGGACCGCGCCATCGAGACGAACGTGGAGTTCTGGGCCGCGGTCATCCTGGACTTCGCCGAGGTCCCGACGCACATGATGCCCGCGATGTTCACCTGCGCCCGCACCGCCGGGTGGTGCGCGCACATCATGGAGCAGAAGCGCACCGGCAAGCTGGTGCGCCCGGCCGCCAAGTACATCGGCCCGAGCCCGCGCAGGCCCGAGGACGTCGAGGGCTGGGACACCATCAGCCACTAGTCTTCCCGCAGCACAGGGCGAAGGCCGCCTCCCGCACCGGGAGGCGGCCTTCGCCGTTCCCGGGGACGGCCGGGGAGTCGTCGGATCGGCCCATGCCCGACAATCTCACCCATGTTGCAGACCACTGAGTTCGCGTTGCTGCACAGGCTCGCCACCGAGCAGGCGGCGAGCCGGGCGCCGTCCCTGGTGGCGGGCGTCGTCCGGGGCGACCGGCTCGTCTGGAGCGGCGGTCGCGGCAAGGTGGGGGGCAGGCCGCCGACGGCGGACACCCAGTACCGCATCGGGTCCATCACCAAGACCTTCATCGGCGTCCTGGTCATGCGCCTGCGCGACGAGGGCAGGCTCGACCTGAACGACCCGCTCGACGAGCACGTGCCGGGCACCACCTTCGGCCGGGCCACGGTGGCGCAACTGCTCGCGCACACCGCGGGCCTCACCTCCGAGTCCCCCGGCACCTGGTGGGAGCGCGCGGCGGGCGGCGACTGGGCCGCGCTCAACGCCAGCCTCGGCCCGGAGGCCACCAAGCACCGCCCCGGCGCCCGCTTCCACTACACCAACGTCGGCTTCGGCGTGCTCGGCGAACTCGTCGCCCGCCACCGCGGCACCGGCTGGTACGAGGCACTGACCGGGGAGGTCCTCGAACCCCTGGGCATGGCCCGCACCACCCCGCACCCGCAGGCCGACGCGGCCACCGGCTGGGCGGTGCACCCCTACGCCGACGTCCTGCTGCACGAGCCCACCCCCGACGCGGGCGCGATGGCCCCCGCGGGCCAACTCTGGTCCACAGTGGACGACCTGGCCCGCTGGACCCGCTTCCTCGCCGGCGACACCGGCGACGTCCTGCACCCGGACACGGTCGCCGAGATGCGCGCCCCCGCCCACGTCGAGGACGACGACACCTGGACCTCCGGCTACGGCCTGGGCCTGCAGACCATGCGGGTCAGGGGCAGGCGCCTGGCGGGCCACGGCGGCTCCATGCCCGGCTTCCTCGCCATGGTCCTCACCGACCCCGCCACCGGCACCGGCGCCCTCTGCCTCACCAACAGCACCTCCGGCGTCGGCATCGGCACCCTCGCCGTCGACCTGATCGACCTCGTCGAGCAGCACGAACCCGCCCTGCCCGCCGAGTGGGAACCGATGCCCGATGTCGACCCGGCCCTGCTCGCCCTCACCGGCCGGTGGCACTGGGGCCCCACCCCGTACACCCTCAAGCTGCTGCCCGACCGCGGGCTCGACCTCGCCCCCACCTCGGGCCGAGGCCGGGCCTCCCGCTTCCGCCCCACGGGCGAAGACACCTGGCTGGGCCTCGACGGCTACTACGCGGGCGAAACCCTCACCCTGCACCGAACCCCCGACGGCACCCCCAGCCACCTCGACCTCGCCACCTTCATCTTCACCCGCGAGCCCTACGGCACCCCCGAAGCCATCCCCGGCGGCGTCGACAAGCACGGCTGGCGCCCCCGCCAACCCTGACCCGACACCGATCGGCCACCCCGAACCCACCACCGCCCGGCCGCCCGCCAAGCCGAACCCCACCGGCACAGCCACCGACCACCCCCGAAGTCGGCGACCCGGCGGCTGGCCCCCAGCCCCCGCCAGGGCGCAGCGGCCGACCACTCCACCAACCGCAGGCCCGGCGGCCCGCCACCTGAACCTCACCGGGCGCAGCGAAAACCAGCCACCCCCGAAACCGGCGGCCCGGCTACGGACATGCCCGGGTGGGTGGATCTGCTTGAGTGGGGGTAGCGATCATGTGCAAGCCTGCTTGGGCTGTGGGGCATCTCTTCAGCCCCACTCGGTCACACTGGGCGCATGATCGCTGTAGGGGCCCCTCCCGAGCAGATCCACCCACCCGGGCACGCCCACGAAAATCCCGGCCCTTGAACCCACGGCACGGCTGAGCAAGAAGCCCTCTCCGCGCCGCGACCACCCGATCGACCGGATCGGGCGACCCCGGGGCCACCCCAGCCGAGTGGGACCACATGGTGGACGGGCCTAGGCTGGGTGTCGAAGCCCAACCGGCACGTTGAAAGGCGCAGAGATGACGCAGACCGCCGATCCGAGCACGCTGGAGCTCCCCGCGGAGCTCAAGCCGTCCGACGGCCGTTTCGGCTGCGGGCCGTCCAAGGTGCGCCCGGAGCAGTTGGCGGCGCTGGCCGCCGAGGGCGCGAAGCTGATGGGCACCTCGCACCGCCAGAAGCCGGTGAAGTCCCTGGTCGGCCGGGTGCGCGCGGGTCTGCGGGACCTGTTCTCGCTGCCCGAGGGGTACGAGGTGGTCCTGGGCAACGGTGGCACCACCGCGTTCTGGGACGCCGCCGCGTTCGGGCTGGTGCGGGAGCGCGCGCAGCTTTTCACCTACGGTGAGTTCTCCTCGAAGTTCGCCACCGTGAACAAGAAGGCCCCGTTCCTGGCCGACCCGATCGTGGTCAGCGCCGAGCCGGGCAGCGCCCCCGAGATCGCCTACGCCGAGGGTGCCGACCTGGTGGGGTGGGCGCACAACGAGACCTCGACGGGTGTGGCCGTGCCGGTCAGCAGGCCCGCCGGGTCCGACGGCGCGCTGGTGGCCATCGACGCCACCTCCGGTGCGGGGGGTCTGCCGGTCAAGGCCGAGGACTTCGACTGCTACTACTTCGCCCCGCAGAAGTCCTTCGCCTCCGACGGTGGGCTGTGGCTGGCGCTGATGAGCCCGGCGGCGCTGGAGCGGGTGGCCGAGATCGGCGCCACCGACCGGTTCATCCCGGAGTTCCTGTCGCTGACCACGGCGGTCGACAACTCGGTCAAGGACCAGACCTACAACACCCCGGCCGTGGCGACGCTGTTCCTGCTGGCCGAGCAGTTGGACTGGATGAACGGCAACGGCGGCCTCGACTGGACCACCGCGCGCACGAAGGACTCCTCGGACCGCCTGTACGGCTGGGCCGAGAAGACCTCCTACACCAGCCCGTACGTGGCCGACCCGGCGCACCGCTCGCAGGTCGTGGGCACGATCGACTTCGCCGAGGAGGTCGACGCGGCGGCCGTGGCCAAGGCGCTGCGGGCGAACGGGATCGTGGACGTGGAGCCGTACCGCAAGCTGGGCCGCAACCAGCTCCGGGTGGCCATGTTCCCGGCCATCGAGCCGACGGATGTGACCACGCTCACCAACGCCATCGACTGGGTCGTCGAGCGCCTGGGATGAGCCGTTCGGGCTAAACTCCCCACGTGATCACCCCGGAGGGCCACCAACCGATCACTATCGGCGGTGGCCCTCCGGCGTGTCCACGGTGACACGCTCGCGAATGGGTGAACCGCGCCCCAATCGGGATGCGGGGGCCCCGGTGGATACGGCAAGATCACGAGTGGATGTCACGGGGATCGCGGCGTGCCTGGCGCGTCAGGCCGTACCGCCGATCTACCGTGGGACGCAGACGAGTGATTTCTGCTCATGTCGTACGGGAGGTGCTCGATGCGCGCGCTGCGGGTCGTCGGGCTGGCGGACGATGGCAAGACCATCGTCTGCGAGGACTCGGCGCGAGGCGAGCGCTTCACCCTCCCGGCGGACGAGCGGCTGCGCGCAGCCGCCCGAGGAGACGTCACCCGACTCGGCCAGATCGAGATCGAGCTGGAGAGCCAGATGCGTCCTCGTGAGATCCAGGCCCGCATCCGTGCGGGTGAGTCCGTCGAGCAGGTCGCGGAGGCTTCCGGCCTCCCGACGCACAAGATCGACCGCTTCGCCTACCCGGTCCTGCAGGAGCGCTCCCGCTACGCCGAGATGGCCCAGCGGGCGCACCCGGTCCGCGAGGAGGGCCCGGACGTGCGGACCCTCGACGAGGTGGTCCAGCACGCCTTCACCCTGCGCGGGCAGGACTACGCCGAGGTCGCGCTGTGGGACTCGTGGCGCAACGAGGAAGGCAAGTGGATCGTCCGCCTGAGCTGGACGGCGGGCCGGTCGCACAACCGCGCCCACTGGTCGTTCAGCCCGGGTGCCCGCGGCGGCACGGTCACCCCGCTCGACGAGCACGCACACGACCTGCTGGACCCGCAGCCGACCCGCACCCTGCGCACGGTCCGCCCGGTCACCGAGCTGGCCCAGGCGGCCATGAGCCTGGAGACCGCGGACCCGGGGCCCGAGCAGCCGCCCGCGGTCCCGGCGGCACCGGCGGTCCCCGCCGCGGAGCCCGACCACCGCGACCCGGAGCAGGACTTCGTCGAGGACTTCGAGCTGACCCCCGAGCCGGAGCCGACCCCGGCACCGGTGGTGCTGGACCTGGAGGAGGAACTGGCCGTCCCGGAGCCGGTCCCCGCCCCCCAGCCCGCCGCCGTGGTCGAGTTCCCCGAGGACGCGCAGGCCCCGGAGCCCGAGCAGCAGGACGCCCCCGCCGAGGACGCGCCCCGCAAGCAGGACCCCGCCGCGGCCCGCCGCCCCGCCAAGGGCAAGAAGGCCCGCCCGATCGTCCCGTCGTGGGAGGACGTCCTCCTGGGCACCCGCTCCAACCGCGGGTAGCACGGCACCGGACAGCAACGCGGAAGCCCCGGCTCGCACCAGAGCCGGGGCTTCCGCGTTCGCAGGCCGATCCGCCGGGGTGTCCACTGAGGACGGTCCGGGCACCGGTCAGCCGGGGTCGAGCGCGAGCAGCCTCCCCACGCGGCGGATGACGTCGACCTGGGCCGGGCTGTAGAGGTCGTGCAGGGCCGTCGCCATCGTCTGCGCGGCCTGGCGCGCGGCGGCCGGTGTGTCCGCCTTCAGCTCCTGCATCCCCGGGTGGTCGGCCTGGAGTTCGCGGATGTACCCGACCATCCGCCGGGCCAGGTCCTCGCGGGTCTGCTCGTCGGCGTCGGGGGGCAGGTGGTCGAACTCGTCCGTGCTGGGGTCGGCGCTGTAGGACTCCAGCATCCCCCGGTAGGCGGTGATCGCCGAGGGGCTGAGCAACCGGCTCATCACCACGACGAACGAGCGGTCGGCGTCGGTCAGCTTCGCGTCGGCGGCGGCCCGGGCCAACTCGGCGGGCAGGTCGGTGGGGGCGGCCTGGCGCAGGATCAGGGCGAGTTCGCCGCGCACCCGCTGCAACCGCTCGATGGTCCCGGCGATCTCGGCGTCCAGCGCCCGCAGCGCCTCCTCGGGGTGCTCGTCGGCGCTGCCCATCTCGGCGATCTGCGACAGGGAGAACCCGAGGTCGGTCAGGCGCTTGATCCGCAGCAGGCGCACCAGGTGCGCGACGCCGTAGCGCTTGTAGCCGTTGGCCCGGCGCTCGGGCTCGGCGAGCAGGCCGACCTCGTGGTAGTGCCGCACCGCGCGCAGGCTGGTGCCCGCGAGTTCGGCGAGTTGCCGGGTGCTCCAGGCCAAGCCGTCCCCCTTCGGGAAGCGGGTGCGGGCCGTGCTGCCACGGCGTGGTCAGCCGCCATCGCGGCGATGCGACGCGGGCGGTCTCACTCGGGGACGGCGTCCAGCAGGTGCAGGTCCCAGCCCTCCCGCTCGCACCAGTCCTCCGCAGCCTCCCGGCCCAGCGGCTCCGCCGACCGGGTCCGCGGCGCCCCCAGCCGGGTCCACCCGTCCGGGGCCAGCAGGTACACCTGCGTGTCGCGGACCGCGAGCAGCCTCCCGTCCGGGAAGGCCATGCTCGGCGCCGTGCGGAGGAAGCGCACCGTCATGGCCACATGATGCCCGTCCCGGCCGCGGTGCGCGAGCCAACCCCCGCCGTTGTGATCACTTCCCTTGCGCCGCAGGCGAAACCACGCCCTGTGGAAAACCGGGTGCCGATTGTCACCCCTCCTCGCTAACGTCGTACGCGGCGACAAAGGGGGGCACCATGAGCGAGGACCCGCGTCCGGGTTCCAGGCTGGCCGCGCTGCGCAGGCTCGGCCCGTACGTCCGCCCGCTGCGCTGGTACCTCATCGGCTCCGGGCTGGCGGTGCTGGGCTCGATGGCCTGCGGCCTGACCATGCCCCTGGTCGTCAAGGCCATCCTGGACGGCCCGGTGGCGCACCGCGACACCGGCGGGCTCGGGTGGATGGTCGGGCTCATCGTGGTCCTGGGGATCGCCGAGGCGGGCCTGATCTGGTTGCGCCGCAGGCTGGTCTCCGAACCGTCCACCCGGATCGAGGCGAACCTCCGCGCCGACCTCTACCACCACCTGCAGAGCCTCCCGGTCGCCTTCCACGACCAGTGGCAGTCCGGGCAGTTGCTCTCGCGCGCGGTGTCGGACCTGTCGACGCTGCGGCGGTTCATCGGGTTCGCGGCGATCTTCATGGTGGTCAACACGCTGACGATCGCGATGGGCATCGGGGTGCTGTTCGTGCTGGACCCGTGGCTGGGCCTGATCACGCTGCTGTGCGCGGCCCCGCTGATCGTGATCTCCACCCGCTACGAGATGCGCTTCTCCGTGCTCTCCCGCCGGTCCCAGGACCAGGCGGGCGACCTGGCGACCACGGTCGAGGAGTCGGTGCTGGGCATCCGGGTGCTCAAGGCGTTCGGCCGCGGGCCCGACATCGCCCGCCGGTTCGGGCAGCAGGCGCGGGAGCTGCGGACGACGGAACTGGCCAAGTACAAGGTCATCGCCGGGCTGATCGGTGTGATCATCTTCCTGCCGGAACTGGGCATCGGCCTGCAACTGCTGGTGGGGACGCAGGGGATCGCGCAGGGGACGATGTCGATCGGCACCCTGGTCGCGGGCATCACCGTGGCGACCTACCTGCGCTGGCCGACCGACTCGATCGGCTGGCTGCTGGCCGAGACCAACCAGGCGGCGACGGCCTGCGAGCGGTACTGGGAGGTGCGCGACTCGCCGATCACCGTCACCGACCCGGCCGAGCCGGTGCCGCTGCCCGCCGACGGGGACGGCGAGCTGCGGCTGGAGGGCGTCCGCTTCGCCTACCCGGGCGCGGCGGGCGAGGTGCTGTCCGGGGTCGACCTGGCGGTGCGCCCCGGCGAGACCGTGGCGCTGGTCGGGCCAACCGGGTCCGGCAAGACCACGCTCACCGCGCTGGTGCCGCGCCTGGCCGACGTGACCGGCGGGCAGGTGCTGGTCGACGGGGTGGACGTGCGCGACCTGCGGCTGGACGACCTGCGCACGGCCGTGGCCACCGCGTTCGAGGAGCCGGTGCTGTTCTCGGCGAGCGTGCGGGAGAACGTGGCGCTGGGCTCCCCCGGCGTCACCGACGCCGACGTGCGGGTGGCGCTGCGGATCGCGCAGGCCGAGGAGTTCGTCGACCGGCTGCCGTGGGGGCTCGACACCCGGATCGGCGAGGAGGGGCTGTCGCTCTCCGGCGGGCAGCGGCAGCGGCTGGCGCTGGCCAGGGCCGTGGTCGGCAGGCCGAGGGTGCTGGTGCTCGACGACCCGCTGTCCGCGCTCGACGTGCACACCGAGGCGGAGGTGGAGCGGGCGCTGCGGGAGGTGCTGCGCGGGGTCACCGCCCTGGTGGTGGCGCACCGGTCGAGCACCGTGCGGCTGGCCGACCGGGTGGCGCTGCTCGACGGCGGGCGGATCACCGCCGTCGGCACGCACAGCGACCTGTTGGCGGGCAACGCGGGCTACCGCGCCCTGCTGTCCACACTGGACGACGAGCGGGAGAGGGTGGGGTCAGCGTGACCGACGAGCAGGCCTGGCGCGGGGTGGCCGCGGAGGACACCGACGAGCTGACGGCCGCGGTCGGGGTGAAGCTGCGCAGGCGGTCGCGGGTGCTGCTGGGCTCGCTGCTGCGGCCGCGCCGGTGGTGGGTGCTGCTGGCGTTCTCGCTGGTGGTGCTGCACAACGCGGCGGCGCTGTCCGGTCCGCTGCTGATCGCGGTCGCCCTGGACACCGGCGTGCCGCGCGCCCTCGACGGCGACGGCACCGCGCTCGCCTGGTGCGTCGGCGGCTACCTGGCGCTGGCCGTGGCGTCCTCGCTGCTGTACTACGCGTTCATGCGCCTGTCCGGGCGGATCGGCCGCGACGTGCTGACCGACCTGCGGCAGCGGGTGTTCGAGCACTCCGGCAGGTTGTCGGTGTCGTTCCACGAGTCCTACACCTCCGGCAAGGTCGTGTCCCGGATGACCAGCGACGTCGACGCGCTGGAAGACCTGCTCGACACCGGCGTGGAGAACACCCTCACCGCGGTCCTGTCGATGGTCGGCATCGCCGGTCTGCTGGTCGTGCTCGACCCCCCGCTGGCGGGCCTGGTGCTGGCCGGGTTCATCCCGATCTGGTTCGTCACCCGGTGGTTCCAGCGCCACTCCGACCGCGCCTACCGCGGCACCCGGGGCGCGATCGCCAAGGTGATCGTGCAGTTCGTGGAGACCATGAACGGCATCCGCGCGGTGCAGGCGTTCCGCCGCGAACCGCGCAACGAGGCGATCCTGGGCGGCCTCAACGACGAGTTCCGCGGGGCCAACCGGCGCGCGTTCGACCTGATGGCGCACTTCACCCTGGCCGTGCGGCTGATCGGCAACCTGTCGCTGGCGCTGGTCCTGGCGATCGGCGCCTGGCGGGTGATCGGCGGCGGCCTGGAACTGGGCGTGCTGACCGCGTTCACCCTGTACCTGCGCCGCTTCTACGACCCGCTCGACGACATCGCCATGTTCGCCAACTCCTACTCCTCGGCCACCGCGGCCCTGGAGAAGATCTCCGGGCTGCTCCAGGAGCGCCCCGACGTCGCCGAGCCGGACCACCCGGTGGAACTGCCCCGGCACGCGGGCGGTCGGCGGATCACCTTCGACGGCGTGGAGTTCCGCTACCGCCCGGACACCCCGGTGGTGCTGCACCCGCTGGACCTCGACATCGCCGCGGGCCAGACCGTCGCCCTGGTCGGCCCCACCGGCGCGGGCAAGTCGACCGTGGCGAAGCTGGTGGCCCGCTTCTACGACCCGACCGCCGGAACCGTCCGCCTCGACGGGGTGGACCTGCGCTCACTCGGCGACGCGGAGCTGCGCCGGTCGGTGGTCATGGTGACGCAGGAGAACTTCCTGTTCAGCGGTTCGGTGGCCGACAACATCGCCCTGGGCGACCCCACCGCCACCCGGTCGCAGATCGAGGCGGCGGCCCGCGCGGTGGGCGGACACGAGTTCATCACCGCCCTGCCCGAGGGCTACGACACCGACGTCCGCAAGCGCGGCGGCAGGCTGTCCGCGGGCCAGCGCCAGATCATCGCCTTCGCCCGCGCCTACCTGGCCGACCCGGCGGTGCTGGTGCTCGACGAGGCCACCTCCAGCCTCGACGTCCCGACCGAGCACGTCGTGCAGCGGGCACTGGAATCGGTCCTCGCCGACCGCACAGCCCTGATCATCGCCCACCGGTTCTCCACCGTCCTGATCGCCGACCGGGCACTGGTCATCGCCGACGGCCGGGTGGCCGAGGACGGCCCACCCGCCGACCTCATCGCCGGGGGCGGCCACTTCGCCACCCTGCACGCCACCTGGCGCGACTCCCTGGTCTGATCCGGCGCTGGAAGCCGGGATCTTCGCTGGGGTGGGTGGATCCGCTTCGCTTGGACTACGCCGTGTGCTCCGGCTCAAGGCCGGCCGTTTGGTGGGGCTGCCCGGCTGGGTCGATCCGCTTCGCCTGGACTACGCCGTGTGCTCCGGCTCAAGGCCGGCCGTTTGGTGGGGCTGCCCGGCTGGGTCGATCCGCTTCGCCTGGACTACGCCGTGTGCTCCGGCTCAAGGCCGGCCGTTTGGTGGGGCTGCCCGGCTGGGTCGATCCGCTTCGCCTGGACTACGCCGTGTGCTCC